>CAZRXE010000698.1:0-5747 GCA_964603695.1 uncultured Heliomicrobium sp. | reverse complement strand
GTTGTCGTCAGGAGGCAAGCCTCTGTTGAATTGCAGGCACTCAAAACTTCCTTTCACTCGCTTGTGTCGTTAAGAACAGCCGCGTTACGGGAAAATTTCGAACTGCTCGTAGTACTAAATGTGATCTGGTTGCATGCCCATAAGCGAAGCGGGACGGAAAAATGGCTCACCGTTTTTTTGTCGAAACGGATTTCCTGAAATATGCGGCAACGGAAAAAGCCGTTTACCGGGGCGAGCAACGGTCGCTCTGGCAAACGGCTTTTCCGAACGCTCTTTTATTGACCGACAATCAACGTTACGGCGCGAAATAGCCAGACACGTCTATCACCAGCTCGGTTTGAAAGCGCGGGAAGATTTTGAACGCGCCCGCATTTGGCCCGGTCGCGCCCAAACCCACGGTGAAATGCCGATTGAAGATTTGGCCGACGGTGAAATTCGACGTGGCCACGGTGGGTTGCGAGGCATCGCTCGGCCAGAAGGTCAGATAGCCGCCATTCGCATCCGCCACCGTGGCGTTGCCTACGATGCCGAGCGCGTTGGCGGAAATCGTCACGCCGTCGCAAGCGCCGCGCGCCGGTTGCGTGCGCGTACTTTCCGCCGGCAATGGCGCGCCGGGCGCATAACAGCCGCTGAATCCGGCGCGCGTTTCCAGCAGGCGGACGGGTTTCGGCAGCGGCGTGAACAGCAATCCTACGCCGTTCATGTCCGTCGCTTCCGCGCTGTAATAGCCCAGCACATCAATCACCAGATCGGTTTGCGAAGTCGGAAAGATTTTGAATTCGCCCGTCGGCGACAGTCCCACGGTGAATGGTGCATTCATCACCTGTCCGGGCGAATAATTGGAATTGGCCACCAGCGGGCGCGCGGCGTCTGCCGGAAACAGCGTCATAAATTGCGAACCGATGCCCGCCGTGTTGACTGTGGTGGCGTTGCCGACAATGGCCGCCGCCGCTGTCGGAATCGTCACTCCTTCGCACACGCCGCGCGCTTGTTGCGCTGTTTCCAGATTGCCGGGCAAAGGCACGCCCGAACCGTAACAGCCCGTGAGTCCAAGGCGCGTTTCCAACAAACGAACCGGCCTGGGCAGCGGATGGAAATACAGCCCGCCAGTAGCCGGCGGCGCGTAATAGCCCGTCACGTCCACGACGATGTGTGTGGTCGAAGTGACGTAAATCTTGAACGCGCCGTCCGCATTGCCCAGGCCGACTGTGAAGACGTTGTTCAGGATCTCATTCGGGTTGAAGTTGGAATTGGCGACGAGTGGCCGCGTGGCGTCACTGGGATAAAGCGTCAGGAAACCGCCGCCGGATTCCACCGTTGTGATGTTGCCGGTGATGGCCTGCGCATTGAGCGGAATGGTCAGCCCGTCGCAAGTGCGGCGCGCCGTCTGCGTGCGCGAAGTGTTGCCAGGGATGGGCGCTTGCGGCGCGTCGCAGCCGGAAAAACCCGCCCGCGTATCCAGCAAGCGAATCGGATGTGACAACGGATAGAACTGCAATCCTCCCGTGCCGTCGGATTGCGTGACCGCGAAAATTTTCGACTCGATGGTCAACGAACCATTGCGTATGGCCCCGGTGGCGTTCTGCGCGACAGTGTAATTCACCGTACCGTTGCCGATGCCGCTGGTTCCGCCCGTGACCGTGATCCAGGGCGAATTGCTGAACGAAGTCCAGAAACAACCCGGATCTGTAATTACGTTGACGCTGAACGCTCCGCCCGCCGCCGGAACCGCTTGCGAAGCCGGGCTGAGCGAATACGTGCAAACGGAAGGGGCTGCCGAAGCGCCGGCGCGACCGGCATTCGACAGACCGAGCTTTTGGCCGACAGCTTCAGCACCGAATGCTTCAGCTTTAATACGCGCCGCGATTCCCAACGCCGACACGCACAGAACAAAAACGACCCCAAGTCGAAACCAGGGAATTCGCGCCGCGCCGAACTGCGGACGCAACGCGGCAAACTGCCGATGAGTTTTCTTCATAAACTGCCTTCCTGATGATTGTGAAGATGAGTTTGAACCGTTGGTGCGGGGCTGAAGTTCACTGGCCGGTTCTCACGATTGCCGTAGCTCAATGGGGGACGAGTGCGTTTTAGCGCCAGTATGATAGGCAGAAATTCGTGGAAAGAAAAATGATCTACCGCTCAGCGTAAAACTTTGGCCAGTCGGCGGACACCTTCCTGAATCCGGCGCTCGCTCAAACCGGCATAACCCAGCACGAATTCATCCGCCGGCGCTTCGCCCAGGTAATAAAGCCGCGCGCTGACCAGCCCGACGCCGACGCTCTGCGCGCGGCGCACCGCTTCCTGATCGTCAAAGGGCGTTTGCAATCGCGCCGTCAAATGCATGCCGGCGTTTTCGCCGAGGATTTCGATTCGCCCAGCGAAGTGTTGTTCCAGCGCGCGCACCAGCGTTTGCCGCCGTTTGTCGTAAAGTGTTCGCATTCGTCGCAGGTGGCGTTCCAGATGGCCTTCGGCTATGAAATCGGTCAGCGCCAGTTGTTCCAGCGTCGGCGTTTGCCGGTCGGCAATCCAGCGCGCGCGCGCGAAGACGCGCGCCAGCGATTCCGGCAGGACGACGTAGCCGATGCGCAGGGCAGGGAACAGGACTTTGGAAAACGTGCCGATGTAAATCACGCTTGCGCCATCAGCCAAACCTTGCAGCGCGGGAATCGGGCGGCTGCCGTAGCGGAACTCGCTGTCGTAATCGTCTTCGACCACGACTGCGCCCGCGCTTTCCGCCCAGCGCAACAACTCCAATCGCCGCGTCAACGGCAACACGCCGCCCGTCGGGAATTGATGCGAAGGCGTGACGTAAATGAGCTGCGGGTTGTCGGCAAGCCGTGTTTCGAGCCGTTCCGTGACCAAACCATTTTCATCCACCGGCACGGGCAACAGCTTCGCGCCCTGCGCCAGAAAGGCTCGGCGCGCGCCCAGATAGCCCGGATTTTCCACCGCCACCGCATCTCCACGATCAATCAGCAACTTGGTGATGAGATCAATCGCCTGCTGCGAACCATTGACGATGACCACTTGTTCGGCAGTGCAACGAACGGCGCGCGACCTTGCCAGATAGCTTGCGATGGCTTCGCGCAAGTTCGGAAAGCCGCGCAGGTGCGTCGAATAATCCAGCAAATCAGCATCGCCTTCGCGGCAATGGCGCAGCAGCAGCCGCCGCCACAACGGCAACGGAAACTCTTCCAGCGCCGGACGCCCCGATTTGAAATTCAGTGGTAAATCAGGTTCTGGCGGTTCCAGCGGGACGGAATCGTTCAAGCTGATGCCGTACTGCGAAAGCTTGATGGCGACGGGAGCAGGAACTTTGATGATTTGCGAGGCGCGCGCTTTGAACGGCGAAGTCCGCAACAGTTCCTCCGGCAGTACGGCGCAAACCGTCGTGCCGGAACCGACAGTTGCTTGCAAATAACCTTCGCTGATCAACTGTTCGTAACTTTGCGTTACCGTCGCGCGCGACAGTTTCAGCGAATGCGCCAGCAACCGCGTCGAAGGCACGCGCTCGCCGGGTTTCAACCGGCGGCTCAAAATCGCGCCGCGCAATTCTTCGTAAAGCTGCCGGTGCAGGGGCAGCGCCGCTTTGTGATCGAGTGTGATGGCGATTTCCATTGATGTCTCCCGTGCAGGCTGGAAAAAAAGTGGACTGGCATAGCAACACAAAATTGGCTCTTGGACAAGTCCACTTGCCGGCGTATACACCATCCTTCAAACGACAGTGAATTGAAATGGAGCGACAGTTATGAACCTTGTCGAAATGTTGCAGGAGCGGATCAAGGAATTGTTCCCGAACCTGCTCGGTATGGAGTTTCTGGCAGCCTCGCCGGAAGCGGTCAAAGCCGCGCTGACCGTGCGCCCTGACCTTTGTACGGCGGGCGGCATTCTGCACGGCGGCGCGATTATGGCTTTTGCCGACACGCTGGGGGCGGTGGCTACGGTGTTGAATCTGTCGCCCAACGGACGCACGGCGACGATTGAATCCAAGACTAACTTTTTCGCGCACGCTCCCGTTGGCACGCGAGTCATAGGCGAAAGTACGCCGCTGCATCGCGGCAAAAAAACCATGTCCTGGCAAACGCGCATCACGGCGGAAAACGGCAAACTCGTCGCGCTTGTCATCCAAACACAGATGGTTATCGAAGCTTGAGGAATTGAAGCAATGGACAAATTCACTCCCACACCAAGAACAACGCTCAAACGCTTGCCGGATCGCGGCGAATTCGACCGGCAGGCAGTCTATCGAATTTTGGACGAAGCTTTCGTCTGCCACGTGGGTTTTGCCGTGGACGGCCAGCCTTTCGTCATTCCCACCAGCTTCGGACGGATCGGCGACAAGCTTTATATTCACGGTTCGGCGGCCAGCCGGATGATGCGCAACTTGAGCGGCGCGATTCCGGTTTGCGTCACCGTCACGCTGATTGACGGCCTGGTGCTGGCGCGCTCTGCGTTTCATCATTCGGTCAATTACCGTTCAGTGGTAATGCTGGGACAGGCTGCACTGGTCACGGAGCCGGAAGAAAAATTCGCCGCGCTCAAAGCCATCACCGAACACGTTGTGCCTGGACGCTGGCCGGATGTGCGCGAACCGAATGCGCAGGAATTGAAAGGGACTACGGTACTCGCGTTGCCGCTGGCCGAAGTTTCCGCCAAAGTTCGCACTGGCCCGCCGAAAGACGATGAAGAAGATTTGGCAATTCCGGCTTGGTCGGGCGTGCTGCCGCTGCGAATGGAAATCGGCGCGCCGATCAGGGACGATTTCACGCCTGCCGAAACCGCGCCGCCGAATTATGTGTTGAACTACAACCGCGTCTGGTTTGCCGAGTCGCAGGCGGAATAACAATTCATGGGGAGAGCCAATTATGACATTGCAAGAACGACAGGAATTAATCGCCAAATACGCCGCCGGTTATGACGAGGTTGTGCAGGCGCTGGAAGGCTTCACGTCTGACAATCTGACAGCGCATCCGCTGCCCGGCAAATGGAGCGCGGCGGAAATCGTGCAGCATCTGGCCGACAGCGAAATGACCAGCGCGCTGCGTTTGCGGCGCTTGCTGGTAGAAGACCGACCGGCCATCGCCGGTTATGACGAAGCCTTGTACGCCACGCGACTGCTTTACAACGAACGCGACATTGCGCCCGCGCTCGAAGCCTTTCGCGGTGCGCGCGCGACAACCGTGCAATTGCTCGAACGCATGACCGAAGCCGACTGGCAAAGCGAAGGCACGCACAGCGAAAGCGGGCGCTACTCCACCGAAGATTGGCTGCGCATATACGCCGCGCATGCTCACGACCACGCCGGGCAGATTCGTCGCCTGCGCGAAACCTTATTGTCTTGAATCAACGAAGGAGACCTCTGATGAACACAAAACCTGCGACAAACGAATACGCGCCTTATTACGACAAATACGTTTCAGTGGTACCGGAAGGCGACGTTGTGGCGACGCTTGAACAGCAGCTTACGGCCACGCTGGAGCTATTGCGCGGCTTGCCGGAAGAGCGTGGAGCAGACCGCTACGCGCCGGACAAATGGAGTATCAAGGAAGTAATCGGACACATCGCCGACACTGAACGCATCATGTCTTACCGCGCCTTACGGATCGCGCGGGGCGACACCACGCCGCTGCCGGGCTTCGAGCAGGACGGTTACATCACGCACGGCAATTTCAACGCGCGGCAGCTTTCCGATTTGGCGGCGGAATTTGAGACAGTGCGCCGCGCCACGCTGTTCTTGTTCAAAAACC
>CAZRXE010000697.1:0-1933 GCA_964603695.1 uncultured Heliomicrobium sp. | reverse complement strand
TGCGCCGCCGAACGCGCTTCCGTGTACGCCTCAATGCCCGCATCATCGCCGGGGAAGTGAATCAACCGCAATGCCTCGCCACGTTGCATCAGCACGTTTCGTGCGACGATTTCGGGCGGCAATGGGTCTTCGACTTCGTCGCTCAGATTTGCCAACACGTGATGAAAAATCCCGCGCAATTGCCGCGTCCGAAAATCGCCGAGCTTGCGATAAATCGGCACCCGTCGCGCCGTGTGAATCGCGCCTGAATCAAGCGACGCGTCAATGTCGTCGTCTTCGTCCTGGAGCATTTCATACTCAGGATTTTCGACCTCAAAAAAGTTTTTGTAGCGGTTCCATTTCCACTGCCCATACAAAATCACGCGCGAGCCACGCGTGAAGACCTTGTTGAGATAAATCTGATTCCACCAAAACGCGCGCACCTGCCCCGACCCATCCGACGCGATGAACTCATACATCTTGATGCGCCCGCCCTTGAGCGGCACAATCCCGCCGACGCGCACCATCACTTCCACCGAAGCCGTCTGCCCATCCTGCAACATCGCCGTCGTCGCCAAATTCGAGCGATCCTCGTAGCGCATCGGCAAGTAGTGGAGCAGGTCTTCGACGGTCGCCTGCCGCGCGTCCGGTTTGGCCGTGATGTTGGCGATTTCAACCGCGAGCTTGAACGCCGTAGTTTGCCCGATGCGCGGCAGGGCATGATGATGAAGTTCTACAAGTGGGGTGTTAAGTGTCAGCACAGGCAATCAATGGTTCTCACCGGCGAATTTGTACAGCACGCAGATGATACCAAAGCCATTCGTCAAGATACACCAGCGATGGATTGCGAAGCCTGGTTAGCAATCATATACTCTGCGCCGCTTCAGTTAGGTAGTTTTTCCATAACATCGGCTCAAGAGAGAACGTGTATTGGCGCACACGAGAAACTTACTCCGTCAATTCCGTTTGATCTGAAATTCCCGAAGGAGAATTCGATGAATGTCCCCAAACTTGCTCTGTGTTTTTGTTTGCTGTTGTTGCGGGCGGCGGCCTTTGCCCAAGAGACCACTCCCCGCACAATCCTCGACAAAGTGACTGCGACGTATGATGCACTGGAGAGCTATAGTGCAACGGGCACAGTACAGTCCAAGCTGGAAAGCAACGGCACCGTGATGAATGTCGTTACCTCGTTTTCGATCAAACTGAAAAAACCTAACCTGTACCAAGTTACGTGGGAGCAGAAGAACCTTGCCACCGCAGAAGTAATACAGCAAGGCGCGCTGTGGAGTGACGGGACGCAACCTTACTTGTACTTCGGCGCGGCCAATGTTTACACCAGGATGCAGAGTGATGCCCTAGCCAGGGGAGCCGCCGCTGGGCCTTCCGATGGCGCGGCGTTTACCATTCCGGCGCTGTTTTTTCTGAGGAGTCGCCAAGTCACCGATCCCTTCTCTGACTTAACGGAGTTGCAATTGATCGGGACAGAGCAAGTCGAAGGCGAGGCCTGTTATGTGATTCGTGGCAAGGTTTCTGACACCCAGCAACGCACGCTGTGGATTTCGCAAACCACCCATTTGATTCGCCAATCAGCGCGTTCCATTGATCAACCTGCAAATAGCGAAAAGTTTAAGATAACCGAGCAGGAACTTGTCGCAACCCTCAAAGCTGGCGGACAGAAAGTGACGGCAGCCAACAAGAACGCTTTGCGCAATGCGCTGAAGCAATCCCATGAGATCAAAAATAGCCTTCCCCTCAAGGGCACCGTCACCGAACTTCACCTTAATCCAGCGCAGCCCACCTTGGCAGCAACAGAGATGATTTTCAATGTGCCAGCAGGTGTCGAGTTCAAAGCGTCTTTGCTGGAGGGGGCGCGCCAGAAACGCTGATCTCTCTTTACCTAAGGATCAAAGATTTAATAACGCTTCCAACCACGAAGATCACGAAGATCACGAAG
>CAZRXE010000696.1:0-24756 GCA_964603695.1 uncultured Heliomicrobium sp. | reverse complement strand
AGAAAGCGACCTTGCTGGAAGCGGCGGCGGAGTTCGGCGTGACGGTGATGGCCAGCGGTTCGATTTTGCAATCGAAGCTTTCCGCCGGGTTGCCGCCGATTGTGGAAGAAGCCTTTCCCGGCTTGCGAACCGACGCCCAACGCGCGCTTCAGTTCGTACGTTCGACGCCGGGCGTGACGACCGCGCTGGTGGGAATGAGCCGAACGGCTCACGTCGAAGAGAATTTGGAATTGGCTGCGACTCCCCCCGCCAGTGCTGAAAACTACTTGAAACTGTTCAGCCAAAACTGAAGCAATCGCGTTCGTAGTTCCGCCTTCAGGCGGCTGCGCGGCTTCAGCCGCCTGAAGGCGGGACTACGAACGCGATCATCGTTTCAATTCTTCTTCCTCAGCAAGAGCTTCAGTTGTTCAACCGTCGCTTTGTGCTTCGGATCGTTGGCCAGATTGCGGTATTCGTGCGGATCGCTTTGATGGTCATAAAGCTCCGTGCCCTGGCGGCCTTCGTCCCATTCGGTGTAGCGCCAGCGTTCGGTGCGCACGGAATAGCCGGAAAAGCCCGCGCGCGACATTTGCGTGTAGGCCGCGTCTTTCCATTTCAAGCGCGGATTGTCGAGCAGCGGCGCGAAGCTGCGGCCTTCCAGTTTGTTTGGCGATTTCAGTCGGGCCAATTCCATCAGCGTCGGATACAGGTCAATGAATTCCACCAGCCGCGCCGTCGCTTTGCCTTTGGCTTTCATTTGCGGCGCGTAAACCAACAGCGGCGCGCGGGCGGAAAGTTCAAACAGCGTGCTTTTGTTCCACCAACCGCGTTCGCCCAGGTGATAACCGTGATCGCCGAAGAAAATGATGATCGTGTTGTCGGTCAGCTTCAGCCGGTCGAGCGCGTCAATGACTTTGCCGGCTTGCGCGTCGGTGAAGGAAACCCCGGCCAGATAAGCCCGCATAAATTCCAGCCGTTCTTTGTCCGTGAATTTGCCGAAAGCTTCGCGGAAGGCTCCGCCGGGCAAAGCTGCGGCAGGATCAGCCGGCGTTTCCTTCGGCGCTTGCCACAGTTTCAAACTTTCCGTCGGGTACAAATCAAAATACTTTTTCGGCGCAATGAAAGGATCGTGCGGTTTGTGCAATCCGACAGCCAGGAAAAACGGTTGTTTGTCTTTGGCGCGTTGTTCCAGCACGTTGATGGCTTCGCGCGCGATTTGGCCGTCGGGTTGATCTTCGTCCGTGCCTTCGGCTGCGCGCCAATTGCACCAGGCCAGTTTGCCGTCGGTCAGGTTGCGGCCTTCGCCTTTGAAACCGAGCGGCGTGGTTTGAAAGTAACGCACTTCATCCCACGAAGCTTTGTCGTCCATATCGGTGCGCAAATCTTCCATCGTCAAACCGCGATGAAAGATTTTGCCGAAGCTGGTCGCGCGATAACCGTTCCGGCGAAACAACTGCGGCAAAGTGACGACATCCGGCATCGTCGTGCGGAAGTTGGTGTTGTTTTCCAGAATGCGCGTTGTGTCCGGGCGCAAGCCGGTCAGCAACGAAGTTCGGCTGGGATTGCAAACCGGGTACTGGCAATACGCCGCGTCAAACCGCATCCCGCGTTTGGCCAGCCGATCCAAATTAGGCGTTTTGGCAACGGGGCTGCCGTAAGCGCCGAGTTCGTTCCGCAAATCGTCGGCGACAATGAACAGCACGTTCGGTTTGCGCGCCGGTTGTGACAGCGCAGGTTCATTCGGCGTGCCAATCAGCATCGCCAGCAGAAGACAGAAGCAGGTTTGAACAAGTGTTTTCATTTTGTTGAATGCAACGGTGCGGTACTGCATCGGATTTCTACCAACGAATGCGGTGGTCGTTGAGCGGATAAGTCGGATCCCATTTCTTCAACTGTTCGTGGCGGTTTCCGGCGCGTTTTACGTTTTCAACCAGCTTGGCCATTTTGTCGGGATCAATTTCAACGCCAAGTCCGGGCGCGTCCGGCAAAGCCATCTTGCCGTCTTTGAATTGCAGCATCGGCCCTTTGATGATGTCTTCGGTCGTCCACGGGTAATGCGAGTCGGCGTCAAACGTCACGCGAGAGATGGCGCAGTTCATGTGCGTCATCATCGCCATTGAAATGCCCAGATGATTGTTGCTGTGGCCGGAACAGCCCCAGCCCATCGCTTCGCAAATCGCCGCCCAGTAACGCACGTTGTTCAATCCGCCCATGTAATGATTGTCGAGCAAAACCACATCCACCGAACCTTTTTGAATGGCCGGAACGATGTGCTCCATTTTGGTGACGACCATGTTCGTGGCCAGCGGGATTTTCGTTTGCCGACGAACGGCGGCCATGCCGTCCAAACCCGGCGTCGGGTCTTCGTAATACTCCATGTTGAGCGGCTCAATCGCTTTGGCCACGCGGACGGAAGTTTCCACAGACCAAGCGGCATTCGGATCAATCCGCAGCTTCGCGTTAGGCATTGCGGCGCGCATCATTCGCAAAGCTTCAACTTCTTTGTCGGGATGCAGCACGCCGCCTTTGAATTTGCAGGACGTAAAGCCGTATTTCTGATTGAACTCCTGGAACTGGCGCGCGACGGATTCCGGCGTCGAATAATCCGGGCCGTTCGGCGTAGGCATAACAAAAAAGATGTAAGCCGAGAAAGCTTGCGCTTCGCGGTAAGCGCCGCCGAGCAAATCCACCACGCGGCGATTGATGGCTTTGCCGATGATGTCCAGACAGGCTACTTCGACCGCGCCGAAAGCGTTGGGCTGTTTGATTTGGCGGCGGAAGTATTCGATTTCAAATGGGTCGCGCCCCAGAACTTTGTCGCGCGCAGCCTCCAGTTCTTTGGCCGCGCCTTCGGCAACTTCGGCAATGCCGGTGAAGCCGTCATCGGTTTCCAGCTCTAGAATCGTGCGTTTGAAATGCGTGTCGTGAACGTTCCACGAATTCAACAAGGCGTAATCCGGCGAAGCAACGACGGTCGCCTTGAACTTGCTGATTTTCATTTTGCTACGCGGGCGCGCGGCACGCGGCGTTCCACTACGATTTTGGCCATAGGCATTGGCGTCAAACGCCAGCGCCATCTCTTCAATGCCCGCCAAACCGGTAATTCCAGCGGCAGTGGCAATCCATTGGCGACGATTCCAATCAGTCATAATTTCCTTTCTCTCAATTGAAACTTTTATCGGAAATCTGAATTCCCTAGTTCTTCAAACTGCCGCCATCGCCGATTCCTTCATGGTCGCCTCTACTTCTTTGACTTCTTTCGGCACGCCCGTCGTTAAAACTTCAACGCCGTTTGCGGTGACGACCACGTCATCTTCAATGCGAACGCCGATGTTGAAGAATTCTTCCGGCACTTGTTCCGCACCGGCGGCGATATAAACGCCCGGCTCCACCGTGAAGACCATTCCCGGTTCGAGCGTCCGCCAATCGTCACCCATTTTGTAACGCCCCACGTCGTGAACGTCCATTCCCAGCCAATGGCCGGTGCGGTGCATAAAGAATTTTTCGTAGGCTTTGCCTTCGACATTGTCTTTCAAACTTCCTGAAAGCAAACCAAGATCGAGCAAGCCCTGCGTCACCACGTCTATGCTGCGTTCGTGCAGTTTCATAAAGCTGACGCCGGGTTTAACCATTTTGATGACTTCCTGGTTGGCGTTCAGGACGACTTCGTAAATGGCCTGCTGGGCTTTGGTGAACTTGCCGTTGGCGGGAAAGCTGCGCGTGATGTCGCCGGAAAAGACGTTGTATTCGGCACCGGCGTCAATCAAGACCATATCGCCGTCGTTGATCCGGCATTGATTGGTGTTGTAGTGCAGGATCGTTGTGTTGAAGCCCGCGCCAACAATCGAAGGATAGCCGACGCCGGTCGCGCCGTTTTTGCGGAAGACGTATTCGATCAGAGCTTCGAGTTCATACTCGTACATTCCCGGCTTGCAGTGTTTCATCGCGGCGACGTGGCCTTCGGCGCTGATTTGGGCGGCGCGGCGCAGATCGCGCAGGTCGTCTTCGTTTTTGCGCATCCGCATTTCGTGAACGATGGTCGCCGGATCAATGATCGTACTCGGCGCATAAACGCCCGTGCGAATGCGTTCGCGGATGTTTTTGATCGTGCCGATGACTTTCAAATCGAAGTGCTGATTCTGGCCGAAGCGGTAATACAGCTTATGCGAGTTTTGCAGATATTTCGGCAACAGTTCGTCGAGGCGGGCGATGTCATAAGCGGCGTCCGCCCCGAAATCGCGGATCGCGCCTTCCACTCCGGCGCGCAATCCCGTCCAGATTTCCTCTTCGCGTTTGCGCGGGCGCACAAAAAGCACGTATTTGTGTTCGGGATGATTCGGCGCAAGTACCGCGACGCAATCCGGCTCGTTGAGCCGCGTCAAATAATAAAAGTCCGTCTCCTGGCGGAACTCAAAATCGGTGTCCTGATTGCGACGAACTTCGTGCGCGCTGGCGAAGACGGCGACACTCTCAGGCTCCATCTTGGTCAGAAACTCTGCCAAACGAGTTGGTTTCATTGGTTGCTCCTGAATGATTTTGAAAGTGAAGAGCACGCAGTATACCGCCCGACACGGCTTAGTCGAAATTCTTCAAAGAACGAATCACTGTTATGGCGCTTTGCTTGCTGAAGTAAATGCTTTTTTGATCCGGCGACCAGGCCAACGTTGCAAAATGCAGCAGCGGGTCCTTATTACTTGTCAATTCTTTGACGTGATAATCCTTGAGAGACATTTGCCGGATATTGTCGCAATTGTTTTGCCGCGCAATATAGATGATGAAGTCTCCTGCCGGCGATAACCTTAGACTGTTGAAATAAACCGCCGTCAATCTTTTCAGTGGTGTGACGTTGTTTTGAGCCAGCGTAACTTGCTTCAAATCCAAGTCTGTGATTTTCGGGCCAGGTTTGTCCTGAACACTTTCTCCAAACAGAAAGCCGGAACCATCCGCCGACCAGCCCACCATTCGGACCATGGCATCGGTTTGATATAACAATCTTCCTTCTCCGCTTTCCGCTGCAAGGCCCTGCATCATAATGCGGCGGGACGTTTTGGCCGTGCCCGACCCCTGAACCAAATAAGCCAACCGATCTCCGGTCGGAGACCAAACTGGGCAGATTGCCGTTAGCTTTGAATTAGCGTTGCTTGAAATCATTCTTTCAGACCTGTCGCTTGCGGAAACGATCCAGATGTTCGAAGCCCCTGATTTCAAGCTGTTGAACGCCAGCAATTCCGCCACCGGAGACCAACTAAAATTATAAGGCTGCGCCCAGCCGTAAAGTTGTGGGCTAAACGCGTTAGGAAGTATTTGCGATTGCGTGGCCTGTCGCTGATCCGCGCCATCACTTCCGGCAATCCATAAAGTCAGAATGCCGAGGGAGTTGCTGCGCAAAAAGGCGACTCGGGTTGAGTCTTTCGACCAGCGCACATCGAAACCATTTGAAATTGTGGCAAGAATCTGGTCCTTGATTGAGGCACTCTGAATCAGAATCTTGCCTTGCAGAACATTGCTCTCCGGATTTGCCTGGTGAAATGCGACTGCCTCTCCGTTAGGTGAGACCTCCGGGAACATCTCCAGTAAGGTTTGGGAGGCTAATTGAGCCTCCTCACCGGAGGCGAGATTCATACGGTAAATGTCCGATTCTCCTGTGAGTACTTGATAGAAAATAGTTTTCCCATCCGGAGCAAGTCGAACCAGTTTGGCGCTTTGTCGGTTGTGCAGCATCCGATCTTGCCGGCGTCCGTCCACGGACACAATGTGAACCTGATAAAAATCACCTTTTTTAGACGTGTGGAGAATTCGCTTTCCATCCGGAAACCAAACCGGGGAGCCATTGTATTCGCCGGTAGTAGTGATTTGTTGCTCGCCACTGCCGTCAATTCGTGCAATAAAAATCTGAAACTCCGCATTCGACTTGGCGGAATAAGCGATTGACTGCTCATCCGGCGAGATACTTAGATTTTCCGTCATGACGTTTTCGCCGAAGGAGGCCAATTTGACCTTCTCCCGTGAAGCCAAATTAAGTGAATAAAGCTCTTGTGAAGCCACGTAGAAGATTCTTTTTCCATCCGCCGACCAATGCAATAACTGCACTTGCGGGGACTTGAACGATTCTATTTTCTCCCCTTCCCCGCCCAACATCGAGGTGGTCCAAAGCTCCGCGCCGTCCAGGCGATTTGAGACATACGCAATTCGGCGACTGTCCGGCGACCAGATGGGGTTGTAATCCGACCACTCATCAGAGGTGACCACCTGAGTTTGAAAACCCGGCAAAGTGCCGATGTAAATGTCCGGGTGCCCGGTTTCGTTTTTGGAATAGGCGATAAGTTTTCCATCCGGTGACAGGCTGAGTTTCAGCAGGTCGGGGCCTTGCTCCGCTTTCCACCCGCGAACTTCAACGTCTTCCACTTCCGCCGCTTCATTTGCCAAAAAGGGACGCAAGATGATCCCTACTGCAACCGCACCTGCAAGAATTCCAATCAGCAGCAAAATGGCTGAGAAAGGTAATCGGCGTAGAGAACCGGAATAGGATTTAGACAAGGCAGGCAAACTCTGGGACTCAGGAAGCTCTGCTTGCTGTTCAACCTTGCCGCCAGGATCATCTACTTCCACAACCAATGCGCTGGGAACAAAATGTAGGTCTTGCTCGGTAGCTGCGTTTTCTACCGTGGCGGCAGAAACTTCCTTAACGTCCTGAGTGAACCGGTAACCACGCTTGGAAATAGTAACGATGTATTTATTACTTTCCTGTTCCAACCTTTCTTGCCCATCATCACCATTCCCATCATTCCCATTCGCCAAAATTTTTCTGAGGTAAGAAATGTTTTTGGTGATATTTCCCTCTTCAACTGCAATCCCCGGCCAAACCCTTTCCATCAATTCGGTCTTGGAGACAATCCGATTTTTGTTTTCGATTAAAACCAACAGGATGTCAAAAGCCTTCGGCGTTAGCTGAACGTGCTTGTTATTGTGCAAAAGGATGCGTTGTTGACGATCCACGGAAAAATTTTCAAACGCTAAAAGCTTGTTATCATTAGACATAAAGCAAAGTAAGAAAAAAGGAAGCTTTTTACCACCAGAAAGTCAGGACATTTCCACAGCGATTTGCGAAAAGCCTAATGCGTCGTCAGCCGGATGACTGCAACAGTAAGTCAGTAACAATCTGATTTAACCGTACTAGGATGCGTCTCAGCTTAGACAGCGTCCTCAACCAGGGATTTCCTTCAGCCTGGTTGAGGACGGGTAAACTTGGTCGCATTCAGCCTGTATCGAGTACGCCTCGGCACAAAACCAATCCGACAAACCAAAAGGCCAATGGTTTGTTTTTTTTCCCAAACTTTCCATATAAAGGAGTCAATATGCCCAAAGCACAAACTGCTACTTATGCGGACGTGTTTGCCAGCGTCCTGCAAGCTTACCAAGAAGTGGCGAATAAAGCCTTCGCCGTCAATCCTGACCAGGAATATGTCTTGAAAATGATGAAGGATCACACTCGCCAGTTATCACGCACCGGTGGCCCTGGCGGCACGGCTCTGTACAGCAGCCCTTGTCCACCAGGATGGATTCAATGCTCGGACGGAGACTGCGTGCTGGTGATCATCGGCTGCTAATCCGCCAACCTTGATTTACTGAAGCCACTGGCGACGTAAGTAGCCTCTCTTTTGTGTCTTCCCTTCAGGTCAAAAGAGAGGCTGCTTTTTTGTTTTAGCCGATCAAGGCCGGTTCCAGCAGATATTCCTGCAAATTAAAAGGTTTCGCGTCCGGGTTACGTGGGCGCGAATAGCTGCCGTTCATTTGCAGCCATCGCATTTTGACATTGTCTTCCAACGCCGGCTCCAAAATTTCATTAACGATGCGTTCTCGCAGGCGCGGGTCTTCGATTGGAAACATCACTTCGACGCGGCGATCCAGATTGCGATTCATCAGGTCTGCGCTGCCCAGATAAATTTCCTCGTCGCCGCCGTTTAGGAAGCGGTAAATCCGCGAATGTTCCAGGAAGCGTCCAACGATGCTCCCCACGCGTATGGATTCGCTTTTGCCAGGCCAGCCGGGGCGCAAACAGCAGATGCCGCGCACGATCAAATCAATCGGCACGCCTTCGCGCGAAGCGGCATACATTTCCTCAATCATGCCGGCGTCGGTGAAACTGTTGAATTTGGCGATGATGCCCGCCGGTCGTCCCGCCTGATGATGGCCGATTTCGCGGCGGATCATTTCGGTGAAGCTCTGCCGCAAATTGACCGGCGCAACCAGCAAGCGGCGATAACGTTCCTGCCGCGAATAGCCCGTCAGATAATTGAAAAGTTCGGAGACATCCTTGCCGAAATTGTCGTCGCAGGTCAGCAAGCCCAAATCCGTGTAAAGCCGCGCCGTCGCAGGGTTGTAATTGCCCGTTCCCAGGTGGACGTAGCGCCGCAATTTGTTTTTTTCCTGCCGCACGACCAGCGTCAGCTTGGCGTGGGTCTTCAATCCGATCAGGCCATACACCACGTGCGCGCCGGCTTGCTCCAGGCGTCTGGCCCATTGAATGTTGTTTTCTTCGTCAAAGCGGGCTTTCAGTTCGACCAGCACGGCCACTTGTTTGCCGTTTTCGGCGGCTTCGATCAGGGCTTCGACGATAGGCGAATCTTTGCCGACGCGGTAAAGCGTTTGTTTGACAGCGACCACGTTCGGGTCGCGCGCGGCCTGACGCAGCAGTTCGACCACTGGCGCGAATGATTCGTAAGGATGGTGCAGCAAAATGTCCTGCGCGCGGATGGCGTCGAAAATCGGATGCCCGGCTTGCAAAACGGCGGGCGTGAGGGCCGTGAACGAAATATCTTTCAATTGCGGCAAGTCCAGTTTGTAGAGCGTCATCAGGTCTGGAATGTTGAGCGGGCCGTCCACCGTGTAAATGTCCTGCTCTTCCAGTTCCAGCGAATGGCGCAAGACCTTAATCATGCGCTTGCTCATTTCCGACGCCACTTCCAGCCGGACGCCGAAGCCAAAGCGCCGCCGCCGCAATTGTTGTTCGACGGTTTTGAGCAAATCGCCCGCTTCGTCTTCTTCGATTTCGATGTCGGCATCGCGCGTGATGCGAAACGGCTGGCATTCCAAAATGCGCATTCCTGGAAACAGCGAATCAATGTGCGCGGCCATTACTTCTTCCAGCATCACGAAGCAGTACCCGTCACTGCGCACGGGAATTAGGCGCGGCACGTTCGGCGGCAGTTTGACGCGGGCGAAGCGGCGGTCTTTTTCGTTCTCTTCGGGATTTTCCGGCACGACCAGAATGCCCAGATTCAGGCTGATGTTCGAGATGTACGGAAATGGATGGCTAGGGTCAACAGACAGCGGCGTCAGAATCGGAAAGACGCGCTCATAAAAGAACTCGCGCATTTCCTTGCGCTGTTCGTCATTCAATTCTTCGTAAGAGACGATGCGCACGCCGTAATTTTCCAGTCCCGGCAGAATCTGTTTGCGCAAACAGCGCATTTGCACTTTCAACAATTGGTGCAATCGTTCGGCAATCAGCCGCAATTGCGTGGCCGGCGTCAACCCGTCGGGCGAGAGCAGCATCGGATTGGCTTCCAGTTGTTCCTGCAACCCTGACACGCGAACCATGAAAAATTCATCGAGGTTGGTCGAAAAAATCGAAAGGAATTTCAGCCTTTCCAGCAAGGGCTGCGAAGGATCGAGCGCCTCGTCCAGCACGCGGCTGTTGAATTCGATCCAACTCAGTTCGCGGTTGATGAGCGGGTTGTCAGCCAGTAAACCCGTCCCTCTTCTTTCCAAAATGGGACTGGCCGGAATAACAAGGGAAGAAATCGTCGCCATAGAAAGCGGTGCGGTCTCCATAAGTGTTTTGCCTTTCAGTTCTTGAACTTGAGCCACCAGTGAGAAACTGCCTGGGATTGTATGTGAGCTTTACGAACGGCGTCAATTTTCGGTTTCTTGCCGATGCGCCGGACGCCAACTATCATCCGCGCCGAAGAGGCTTTGATGATTCCCAACAATTACGAAGTCACCCAACACCTTCCGTTAAACGATTGGCAAACGCTCGCCAGTGGGCGACGCATTTCCGACGGCAAATCGGTGCTGCTGAAAACGTCGCGCCGGAAACCTGACGGCGAGTTGCTCGAACGCGAGTTCGATTTGCTGCGCGGGCTTTCGGTAAAGGGCGTTCCCCGTCCGTTGGATTTGCCGCGCGATGGCGAGAATGTTTGCCTGGTGCTGGAAGACGGTGGGACGGACTTCAGTCTGTCGCCCGTGCAGGAACAGACTAAAGTCCGTTCCACGCTGACGCTTGATGAATTTTTCAAACTCAGCCTGTCGCTGGCCAATCTGCTGGCGGATTTGCACCGGCAAAACATCGTGGTGCGTTATCTGTCGCCGCGCGGCCTGCTGTGGAATCGTGAAACCGGCGAAATTCTGCTGACGGATTTGAGTTTGGCTGTGCGCGCGGCAGGCGAAATTCAGGAAGCCTTGCCTGCGGGGTTGCTGCGGCAGGCGTTGCCCTATCTTTCGCCGGAACTGACCGGGCGTCTGAATCGCGCGGCGGATTACCGCACGGATTTTTATTCGCTGGGCGTGACCTTTTACGAACTACTGACCGGACGCCCCCCGTTCGAGGCCGCGGACGCGCTGGAATTGATTCACAGCCACATCGCCAAAACGCCGGAACCGCCTGCCAAACTTGATCCGCGAATCCCCGCGCCGCTTTCCGACCTGGTGTTGAAGCTGCTGGCCAAGTCCGCCGAAGACCGTTACCAAAGCGCGCTGGGTCTGCGCGCCGATCTGGAAACCTGCGCGCAGGAGTGGATGGAGCGCGGAAAGATCGAAGCCTTTCCGCTCGGACGGAGCGACGTGCCGGATCGTTTTTTGATTCCGCGCAAACTCTATGGCCGCGAACGCGAAGTCGAAACCCTGCTCATCGCTTTCGAGCAAACCTGTGCCGGGCGGACTTCAATGATGCTGGTGACGGGTTATTCGGGCATCGGCAAGACTTCGTTGATTCAGGAACTTTACAAACCCATCGTCCGGCAGCGCGGTTATTTTCTGTCCGGCAAATTCGATCAAGTGGCGCGCAGCGTTCCGTTCGGCGCGTTGATTCAGGCCTTTCGCGGACTGGTGCGACAACTGTTGGGCGAAAGCGAAGCGCGCATCGCCCGCCGGCGCGAACGTCTGGCTGAAGCTCTGGGCGCAAACGGCGGCGCGCTGGCCGAAGTCATCCCGGAAATTGAATTGATCGTCGGCAAACAACCGCCGCTGCCCGCCGTCGGCCCGGCGGAAGCCTTGAACCGTTTCCAACTCCTCTTTCAAAACTTTGTCGCCGCCATCGCGCGGCCCGAACATCCGCTGGTGGTCTTTCTGGACGATCTGCAATGGGCTGACGCCGCGACCTTGAGTTTGCTGCAACCGCTGCTGACCAATTCCGAAATCCATTCGCTGTTTTTGATGGGCGCGTACCGCGACAACGAAGTGGACGCGGCGCATCCGCTGGCGCGCACACTAGCGGCGCTCGAAGCGGCGGGCGTCGAATTGCGCAACGTTTCGCCCGCGCCTTTGCAGCTTGCGGATTTGACCGGCTTCGTCGCCGACACCTTGCGCTGCGAATCCGCCGCAGCCGCGCCGCTCGCCCAATTGGTTTGGGAAAAGACCGCCGGCAATCCGTTTTTCGCCATTCAATTTTTGAAAACGCTCCGGCAGGACAGCCTGTTGAAGTTCGATTACGAGCTTGGCCGCTGGACGTACCGCTTGGAAGACATCGTCAACGCCGCGATGACCGACAACGTCGTCGCGTTGATGACGCAAAAAATCCAGCGACTTTCCAACGCGGCACAACGCACGCTGACGCTGGCTTCCTGCATCGGCAACGCCTTCGATTTAGCGACGCTGGCCATCGTCAGCGAACAATCGCCGGAGGACACTGCGGAAGCTTTGCAGGAAGCGATTGAAGAAGGATTGATTTTGGCGGATGGCAGATTGCGGATTGCGGATTGCGGACTTGAGTTGCCGATACAAAGCAATTTACCGTCCGGGCAAGATTCACCTGGTAAAAACAATCCGCAATCCGCAATCCGCAATCCGCAATCATTTATCTTCCTGCACGACCGCGTGCAGCAAGCCGCTTACGCCTTGATTCCCGAAGAGTGGAAACAACTGGTGCATCTGGCCGTCGGGCGTTTGCTGCGCGAAAACGCCTCGCCGGAAGAGTTTGAAGAAAAGCTTTTTGACATTGTTCATCACTTGAATCTGGGCAGCAGTTTGATTGTCGAAGACGCCGAACGACTGGCGCTGGCGCGGCTGAATCTGAGCGCCGGGCGCAAGGCAAAGTCTTCAACGGCGTATGAATCGGCGCGAGACTATTTTCAGTCAGGCGCGGCGCTGCTTGGCGAAGAATATTGGGAAACCGAATACGAACTCGCTTTCGCGCTGCATTTGGAATTGGCCGAATGTTTGCGGCTGTGCGCTGAATTCGATCAAGCCGAAGCCGCCTGTGAATGCTTGCTGCCGCGCGCGCGAACGAAGCTGGATCAAGCACGCATTCACAACCTGCGAATCCTGCAATTTGAAAATCAGTCGCGTTATGCCGATGCGCTCGCTGCCGGAGGCCAGTGTCTGGCACTGTTTGGCGTGGCCTTTCCAGCCGCCGCCAAAGAGCAAACGGCCGCGCTCGAACACGAAATCACGATCATCGAATTCCTGCTGGATCGCCGCCCCATCGCCGCGTTGCTGAAACTGCCGCTGATGACCGACGCCGAAATCAAGATGGTTATGAACCTGCTGACGACCATCTGGTCTTCGGCCTACATCAGCGGAGAGCAAGAAATGACGCGATTTTTTTCCGCGACGATGGTGCGACTGTCTTTGCTGCACGGCAACTGCGAAGAGTCCGCTTACGGATATGTCACACACGCCATTACCGTCGGCCCGGAGCGCGGCGATTACGAAACGGCTTATGAATTCGGCCTGCTGGCTTTGCGCCTGAACGAACGCTTCAACGATTCGCGGCTGCGCGCCAAGATTTATCAACAGTTTCAAGCCCACGTTGCGCTCTGGCGACAACCGCTGGAAACCTGTCTGACTTACGCGCGCGAAGCTCGCAACAGTGGTTTTGAAAGCGGCGATTTCACCTACGGCATTTACGGTGCATTCACAGAAACCTGGGCCGCGCTTGCCTGCACGCAGGATTTGGCCGCTTACATCCGCGAGTACTCGCCCAACGTGGCGCTCTTCAACAAGCTGAAAGCCTCGGCCATCGGCGACGGTATGAAAGTGATGTTGAATTGGGCGCGTGCTTTGGCGGGCGAAACAAGCGCGCCGCTGTCGCTGTCCGACGAAACCTTTGATGAAGCCGAGTATGTCCAGCGTTATCGCGGCAATCCGTTTTACACTATGTTTTACGCTGCGGCGAAACTGCACCTGTCTTATCTGCTGGGCGATTTCCGACAGGCGCTCGAAGCCGCACGGCTGGCAGGCGAAATCGTGCATCACCTCTCCGGCACCATCTGGACGGTGTTTTACGATTTCTGGAACGGCCTGACGCTGGCCGCCAATTACGCCGAAGCTTCGGTGGAAGAGCAAAAGTCGTACTGGCAGGAATTGGAGCGCGCCGCAAATTCATTGGCCGTGCTGGCGGAAAACTGCCCTGAAAATTACCGCTGCCAATCGCTGTTGCTGACGGCGGAACGCGAGCGCACCGCCGGTCGAGATGCGCAGGCCGCCGCCGCTTATGAACGCGCCATCCGCTACGCCGAAGAAACTCGCGCCGTTCAATATCGCGCGCTGGCCAATGAACTTTACGCGCGGTTCCAGCTTGCGCGCGGAGAGGAAGCCGTCGCATTGCTGGCCGAAGTGTGCAGTTGTTACGCGCAGTGGGGCGCGACGGCCAAAGTAAAAACGTGGGGCAGACTTCAGTCTGTCCACAGTCTCGGGCAAACGGAACAGACTAAAGTCCGTTCCACAGCGGGAGATTTAGATTTGCTCAGTGTGGTCAAAGCTTCGCAGGCCATCGCGGGCGAGATGGAGTTGGAGCGGTTGCTGGCCCGATTGCTGCGCATCGCACTGGAAAATGCCGGCGCGGAACGCGGCTGTTTGCTGCTGGAACGCGGCGGCGAATGGTTCATCCGCGCCGAAGGTTCGGTGAACGACGCGGAAGTCCATCTGCACGAAGCGCGGATCGGCGACGCGGCCAATCTGCCGCACAGCGTCATCAACTACGTCCGCCACTCTTCGCAAAGCGTGGTGCTGGCGGATGCGGCGACGGACGATCTTTACGGTAACGATCCGGACGTGATGCGAAGGCAACCGCGTTCGGTGCTGTGCGCGCCGGTGCTGCATCAAGGCCGTTTGATCGGCGCGCTCTATCTGGAAAACAACATCGCCGCCGGAGCGTTCACCGAAGGCCGCATTCAAGTCATTCAAATTCTGGCCGCGCAAGCCGCCATCTCGCTGGAAAACGCCCGGCTCTATCGCGAGATGCAACTGGCCGAATCCACGCTGCGCTCCGTGATGAAAGGCACTGCGGCTGTTACGGGCGGAGATTTTTTCCGTTCGATGGTACAGCACTTGGCCGCCGCCATTCCCGTCAAACTGGCCTTCGCCACCGAATGCGCCAACGTACTGAAAACCCGCGCCCGTATGCTGGCCTTTTATGACGGCAAAGGTTTGGCCGAAAACTTCGAGTATGACGTGAAGCGCACGACTTGCGAGAAAGTCTATGAAGGCGACACCTGCGTTTACGCCAACGACATTCAACGACTCTTTCCCGAAGAAACGGCGCTGGTGGATTTGGACGGGCAGAGTTACATCGGCCTGCCGCTGCACAGCAAAGCCGGCGAAGTAATCGGCCATCTGGCCGTGATTGACGACAAACCGATGGAAGAAGGCCGCAGCCATTATGTTTTAGACGTGCTGAAAATCTTCGCCGCCCGCGCCGCCGTCGAACTCGAACGCACCAAAGCCGAAGCCGAATTGCGGCAGGCAATGGAAGAAATCGAACGGCTGAAAAATCGGCTGCTGGCGGAAAACATTTACCTGCAAGAAGAGATTCGCCGCGAACACAACTTTGAAGAAATCGTCGGCGGCAGCCCCGCCCTGCTCGAAGTCCTGCAACAAGTCGAACGCGTTGCGCCGACCGACGCCACCGTCTTGATTCTGGGCGAAACCGGCACGGGCAAGGAGTTGATCGCTCGCGCCATTCACAACCGCAGCCCGCGCCACGCCCGCCCGTTGGTCAAAGTGAATTGTGGCGCGATTTCCGCCGGACTGGTTGAAAGCGAACTTTTCGGCCACGTCAAAGGCGCGTTCACCGGCGCGCTGGAAAAACGCACTGGAAGGTTTGAACTGGCCGACGGCGGCACGCTCTTTTTGGATGAAGTTGGCGAATTGCCGCCGGAAACGCAGGTCAAATTGCTGCGCGTGTTGCAGGAAGGCGAATTCGAGCCGGTCGGCAGCAGCAAGACCGTCAAAGTCAACGTCCGCATCATCGCCGCCACCAATCGCAACCTGGAAGACGAAGTCAAAGCCGGACGCTTCCGCGCGGATTTGTTTTACCGCCTGAACGTGCTGCCGCTGCACAATCCGCCGCTGCGCGCCCGCCGCGCGGACATTCCGCAACTGGCAATGTTCTTTCTGTCGCGTTACGCACGGCAATTCAACAGACAGATGACCGGCATTGCGCAGGAAACGATGGAAAGGCTGATGAATTACGACTGGCCGGGCAACATCCGCGAACTGCAAAACCTGATCGAACGCGGCGTCGTGCTCAGCAACGGCACGGCGCTGATGATGGATTCCAATTTGCTGCCCGCCGCCAAAACAGCCGCAGCGCCGCCGAAAGCTGCGCCCGTACCCGCCGCTACGACCTCGCCGGCTTCGCTTGAAGATTTGCAGCGGCAACACATCCTGAACGCGCTGGCGCAAACCAACTGGGTAATCGAAGGCGAACACGGCGCGGCCAAACTGCTGGACTTGCATCCGAACACGCTGCGCAGCCGGTTGAAGAAAATGGGCATTCAGCGCCCACAATAAAGTTCACGCCAGTATTCAAATTTCCGGCCAATTTTCGGCAAGTTTCATTTCCCTGATAACAGTTCGCTACTTATTTTTCATTTGCGATATGAAATTTGAAATTAGCCATTGGCCAATCAGTTCAGGCATTTATCGGCAATCAATGGCAAATGAAAAATTACAATTGAGATCTGGAAAATGAAAAAGACTGTTATCTACTTTTCAGGACTTATGAAACTTGCCCGATTTTCGATAGGAAAGACACGCACGCTTCACCGCCGCCCGTGCGCCGCGACTTCTTCTTCGGCCGCCGTCACCCAACGCCGCACGGTCATATCAGGGCCGCCGCTGATCAATGTCCGGCCATCGGGCATGAAGGCGACCATCGAAACCATATCGGTGTGGCCGCGCAGCATAATCAGTTGCTGACCGAGGATGGGATTCCATAGTCGAACGACGCCGTCGCCGCTGCCGGTCGCCAGCCGATGGCCGTCGGGCGAAAAGGCCAAACCCCGGACGTGGCCGGCCAAACCTGTCAGCGTGTGCAACTCGCGGCCCGTGGTCAAATCCCAGAGCTTCACCGTGCTGTCGGCGCTGCCGATGGCCAGTATCTTGCCGTCCGGCGAAAAGGCCAAAGACAGAATCGGTTTCTCCTGCCCTTTGAAACAAGCCAGTTCGCGCCCCGTTTCGACATCCCACAATCGCGCCGTCTTGTCCCGACTGGCGGTGGCCACCTTGCGACCATCAGGAGAAAACGCCACTGCCCAAACCGTATGCTCGTGATTGCTGAACGCGCGAATTTCCTGCCGACCTGCTACATCCCACAGCCGCGCCGCGCGATCATTGCCGCCTGTCAACAACCTACGTCCATCGGGCGAGAAGGCCAGACTTTCGACCTTGTGACTGGTGACGAAGGGCGGCAGTTCGCGTCCCGTGGCGCAATCCCACAACCAGACTTCCTGCTTGCTTTTGCACGTGGCCAGCAGTTTGCCGTCCGGCGAAAAAGTCACGGTCGCGGTCTGGCCTCTTCCTCCCCTGTTTCCGGAATCGGCCAGAACCGCTTGTTCATGCCCCGTTGCCGCATCCAGCAAGCGCAGATCCCCCGATCCGCCGACCACGATCCGCTTGCCGTCCGGTGAAAGCGCTTCCGCCCAAACACCGCCGGCCAGCACGGAACGATCCGAGACCTTATCCAAGTCCCAGATTTTGGCCGTGAAATCGGTGCTGGCCGTGACAACGCTTTTGCCGTCGGGACTGAAGGCCACGCCGTAAACTTCAGCCAAGTGGCCTTTCAGCGCGGCCATTTCCCTGCCGGTGGCCAGTTCCCAGATTTTCGCCGTTCGGTCTTCGCTGGCCGTAGCCAGCAACTTGCCGTCGCCGGAAAGCGCCATCGCCCGGATGCCTCCGTTGTGACGTACAAAGGTTCTGGTTTGCAGCCCGGTCTTCAGATCGTAAAATCGCGCCTCGCCGGATTTGCCGCCGACAATCACCCCTTGGCCGCCGGGCGAAAACAGGATTGACCAAAGCCCGCTTCTCTCTCCAGCTTCCAATGACCGCAATCTTTTGCCGCTCGCCGCGTCCCACAGCACCAGTTCCGAGGCGCACTGCGTCGCCAGCATTCGTCCATCCGGCGATACAGCCAACGTTCGCACCACGCCGCAATTTTGAAAGCTCAGCAACTCTTTCCCGGTTTCGGCGTCCCAGGCTTTGACGGTTTCATCATCGCTGCCGGTGAACAGCTTCTTGCCGTCGGGCGAGAATACCAGAGTGCGCGTTGGCTTGGTGTGCCCCGGCAAGACCGATGGCCTGCCGCCTGCCGCCAGGTCGAAGAGCGTCACGGTGTCTTTGGCCGCGAAATGCCCGGTAGCGATCCTCCGCCCATCGGGCGAAAACGCCACCACCCAAGGCTGCGCGTCGCCACCTTTGAGCGCGGAAAGCTGTTTGCCGGTGGCAATGTCCCACAGCTTCAACGTACTGCCGTCTTCGCTGTGCGCGGTGGCTAGCGTTTTGCCATCCGGCGAGATGGCGACCGACCAGACTTCCGCCGTGTGTGGCAGCGTCAATCGCTCGCCGTTTTGATGGAGCAGCCGCCACAGGTGATACCACTCGAAACCGCGCAAATCTTCCTTGCCGGCCCTGGGCACTTGATTGTCTAGCAGTTCGCGTAATTGCCGAATGTTGGCCATTTCCCAGGCCTGCGCGGCCAGGTGCATTTGTCCGGCATACGCCAGCCGCCGGTTTGTCTCGGCATATTGATTGGCAACCCGCGCCTGCCAAACTGTGGCGATGATGCCACCGAGCAAAGTCAGCAACAGAAGTGCGCTCAAAGCGACGCCGGCTTTATATCGCCGAATAAATTTTCCAACCCGATATTGCCACGAAGCCTGATGCGCCAGGATGGGTTTGCCTTCCAGATGACGGCGAATGTCTTCGCTGAGTTGTTCAGCGCTGCGATAACGTAACTGCGCATCTTTCTGCAACGCTGCCATGACGATTTGATCCAGGTCGCCGCGCAACTGGGCGCGCAATCGCTCGGCTTTGATTTCCCCGAAGGTGCGCAACGATTCACCGGTTTGTCCCGCGCACTCGCTCGGTTGTTCCGGCTCGTCTTCGCAAACGATGCGCAGCAATTCGGGCAGCGAATGGTCTTTGAAACGATAAGGCAGTTGTCCGGTCAGCAATTCGTAGAGCACCACGCCCAGGCTATAAACATCGCTGGCCGTGGTAATCACTTCGCCGCGCACTTGTTCGGGGCTGGCATATTCCGGCGTCATCATCAATGCGCCAGTCGCCAACTGCGTCGTAAAGGTTCGTGTGATCGCGCCGGATTCGGCGTGCAACAGTTTGGCGATGCCGAAATCCAACAGCTTGACCGTGCCGTCTTTGGTGACCAGGATGTTGCCGGGCTTCAGGTCGCGATGAATGACCAGATTTTGATGGGCATATTGCACGGCCTGGCAAACTTCGCGGAAGAGTTTCAGCCGGGCCTGAATTGAAAGACCGTGTTGGTTGGAATGAGCATTGATCGGAACACCTTCAACGTATTCCATCACCAAATAAGGCCAGCCTTGTTCGGTGCGCCCGCCATCCAGCAGCCGCGCAATGTTCGGGTGATCCAGAGTGGCCAGGATTTGGCGTTCACGGCGAAACCGGCGCATCAGCGCATTGTTTTGCGGGCCGGCACTGACCAGTTTGACGGCGACTTGTTTTCGGAATTCGTCATCGGCACGAGTAGCCAGATACACCACGCCCATTCCACCGCGTCCCAGTTCGCGAACTAATTGATACGGCCCGATCCGTTGCCCGGAAAAATCTTCGTGAACGGCGCTATCGAACAGCTCGGCCATTTCCGTTGCCGGCGGCGCTTCAATGAAGCCCGAAGCGTTGTCGTGCGCTTCCAGCAAGGCTTCGACCTCGATGCGCAACTCGTCGTCTCCGGCACAGGCTTCAGCCAGAAAGGCAGTGCGCTCACGCGGCGGCAGGTCAATCACCGCTTCCAACAAGTCATCTATTCTCTGCCATTGCTCCGAAGTCATTCACTCTCCCGCTGCCACGCCACCGCCCAGTTCGCGGTAGAGCCAGGCTCTGGCGCGCGCCCATTCGCGCTTGACGGTGATGGCGGCAACGCCCAGCGCTTCGGCCACTTCCTCGACGCTCATGCCGGCGAAATAGCGCATTTCGACGATGCGGCTTTTCTGTTCGTCGAAAGCCGCCAGCCGTTCAAGCGCGTCATTGAGCGCCAGAATGTCTTCCATACGATTGCCCGACTGGCTGGGCACGGCGAAGGCCGCTTCGTCCAGCGTGATGCGTTCTTCGCCGCCGCCGCGTTTGGCCCCCTGCCGCGCGCGCGCGCGATCCACCAGCACAAAACGCATGGCCCGCGCCGCCACGGCGAAAAAGTGCGCGCGGTTCTGCCAGGCAATGTCCGTTTGGCTCAGCAACCGCAGATAGGCTTCGTTGACCAAATCGGCAGTCTGCAAGGTCTGCCCGCGCGGCTGGCGACGCAAAGCGCGCTGCGCAATCTGCCGCAGTTCTGCCTGCACCGCCTGTGTCAGTAAATCCAACGCGGCTTGATCTCCCATGCGCCAGCCAACGAGCAATTGAGTAATCTCAGGGATTGAAGATTCCATGCCGTCTTCCCGCCGTTCCTTAACTGAGTTGTTTGAATGGTTACCGTAAGGCGCGGGAATCATACTATGCGGCGAGGGATGAGGCGAGAGTCGCGCAAACGGTTTGTTTACGACATTGAATTGACAACATTGAATTGAATGATCTGCCGCCGAAGCCACGCAAATTAACAGTTTGCGCAACTCTGCTCGCTTCTCAATTTCTCAAAAATTTGGTGCGGCGTTCTCACCTGCCTAAGCGAGTTTTTGGAACCAGCCGTATCACCCAAATCAAAAAATAAATATTCCCTCCGAGGTGATACCGAATTTCCGCCGATCTCGATTTTGTCAGTGCAAGCGAATGATGAGTTCACTCTCGATCTCGTCGTGACCGCTTTCTTGAAGGCTTAACCCATCGTCTCAGCCATCAAAGGCGGAGAGTCTCGAATCAAGCGGAAAAGGAGATTCAATTATGTTTTCACATCAGATCAATTCAAGCCCGATTCCCAAAAGGAATTTTTCCCTCGGCCACGCGGCGTCTGGTTGGATGCCGCTGATGCTGGCGCTGACAGTGGCGCTGAGCGTCTTGTTCGGCGGCGCGGCGCGGGCGCAAACCGCCGTGGTGAACGACAACCCGATCATCCCCGATGAATATATTGTCGTTTTCAAAAGGCCGAACGGACGGCTCTCGGCGCGCGAAGTGACGGTGCTTGCTGAAGCGTTGGTCAATCAACATCAGGGGCGATTGCTCCACGTTTTCGGAGACGCCCTGTGCGGATTTGCCGCCCGGTTTACTCCAGCCGCCGTGGTGGCGTTGCGAGCCGATCAGCGCGTGGATTTCATCGAGGCGAATCGCGCGGTCAGGGTTGAACCCGTGCGCGAGGCCGACTCGACGGCCAATCAGCGGATCGCGCTGCCGCCGCCGCCGGCGATTGCCCCCTGGCACCTGGATCGTATTGATCAACACCCGCTACCGCTCAATGGCGTTTATAACTACAACTACACCGGAGCGTATGTGCGTGCTTACATCATTGACACGGGCATTCGCTATACACACGCGCAGTTCGGCGGGCGAGCGCTGACCTCGCTCTTTTACGATGCGTTCGGCGGCAACGGCTCGGATTGCAACGGCCACGGCACGCACGTCGCGGGATTGGTGGGCGGCGCGACTTATGGCGTGGCCAAGAACGTCGAATTGGTAAGCGTGCGCGTGCTGAATTGCTCCGGCTCCGGCAGTTACGCCGGTGTCATCGCGGGCGTTAACTGGGTTACCGGACAGCGTTACCTGAATCCTTTTCTTCCTTCGGTCGCCAACATGAGCTTGGGCGGCCCGGTAAATGCCGCGCTCGATCTGGCCATCAAGGATTCCATCAACGCCGGCGTCACCTACACCGTCGCGGCGGGCAATGATTACGGCAATGATGCTTGCGCCAAGTCTCCCGCGCGCGTTGACACCGCCATCACGGTGGGTGCGACCGACAAGACCGACACACGCGCAGCTTTTTCCAATACCGGCAGTTGCATCAGCTTGTTCGCTCCGGGCAAAGACATCATCTCATCCTGGTCAACGAGCGATACTGCGAACAACACGATCTCCGGCACTTCGATGGCCGCGCCATTGGCGGCGGGCGTGGCCGCACTCTATCTGCAATTCAATCCGCTGGCGGAGCCGGCGACGGTCAAAAGCGTGCTGATGGGCATTGCCTCACCCAACATCGTCATCAACGCCGGTTTCAATTCCTCGAACCTGCTGCTTTATACCTTTCTGCAACCGGTGACGCAGGTTCCGCTGAAATATCAAGCCTTCGTCGGCAGCGGCAGCAGCATAGGCTGGCAAAACGAAGTGCTTAGCCCAGCGGTTTCCGGCACCACTGGACTGAGTTTGCGAATGGAAGCTTTCAAAATCTCCATCCCGAGCTCCAGCGGTTTGAACATTAGCTACAATGCCTGGATGAGCAATATCGGCTTCCCAACCCCGCACCTGGCGCAATTTGGGGTGAACGGAACCGTTGTTGGCGTGCCGGGAGCGAGGCAATTGGAGGCGATTCAATTGGCCGTTCCGACCTGCACGGTTCGCTATCGCGCCCACAATGCCAGTTTAGGTTGGGGACCGTGGCGGGAAAACTCAGCCTGGGCGGGCGACTTTACTTTTGGGCCGGCGCAGAGGCTGGAAGCCATTCAGGCCATTTGCCTCTGCCCCTGATCCGTCACTGAACGCAACACTCAGCAACGCCGTTTGAAAAAGAGGGCGGCGCGCGGTGGCTCCGATGAGTTGCCGCGCGCCGCCCTCTTTCCAGTCCTGAATCAGCCGTTACCTGAAAGGTTTCGTTAGCACAGGTCAAAAAAAAATTGTTGAGGGTGAGACGGACTTTCGGCGAATCCCGATATTGATGGTGAGGGCCAAAGCGGCAATCGCCGCACCGGCCAATCGAACAACCAAGAAATGAGAAGGAGGACCTTATGCTCAGCAACAATAGAATCAGACGAAACATCATTCGCGCGCTCAGAATGGCACTGCCAGTGATGATGTTACTAGGAATTGCCGGCTGGGCGCTTTTGTCTCAAGGGGGAGATTACTGCGGTAGGTTCTGGGTTAGTGCGGCTCACGCTTTTGGAAAGGCGGCTGGGCCTTGCGATGCAACCACGCTGCCCATCAATACCGGCTATAACAACGCCACGGGCACAACCCACGCCTTCGGCGAAGCGGACTCGAACTGGCAAATCATCGCTCCCGATCCGGGCGGTGGTGCCACTCCTCGTCCAGCGGGAGTTGTTCAAAAACATTCGGCTTGGCAGGCTCCGTTGCCCAATAGCCAGTGGATCACCTCTTATCCGACGGCCAACAATAATCTGAACGCGGATTACTGGCTGGAATTCAACTTCTGTTTGCAGCCGGGATTTACCAATGCGAAGTTGGACTTAAAGCTACGCGCAGACGATGAGGCGCATCTTTACTTGAACGGCAAGAGCACCGTTAATGCCATTGGCAGTTCGATAGGTTCCTTCCCTCTGGCAGTTCCAACCACTGTCAATTACAGCGGGGGACTGTTCCAACCCGGAAAAAACTCTTTGTTCGTAAAGCTGCGAAATACCGGAGCGACAGCTATGGGCTTGAACATTGCCGGAACGGTGTCGGCCAATGGATTGGGCGGCGCGGGATTGCTGACCGCTGAATGCTGCAATCGCACGGGGCGGATTCTGGGCGCGAAGTGGAATGACTTGAACGGCAACGGAGTCTGGGATTCGGGCGAGCCGGGCTTGCCGGGCTGGCAAATCAACCTTTCCAATGGGCAAACCGCTTTCACCGACAACGCCGGGTATTACGCTTTTACCAACTTGACGCCAGGCAATTACATCGTCAGCGAGACGCAAAAATCTTGTTGGCAGCAAACCTTCCCGACCGGCAGCGGGACGCACAACATCAATGTGGCCGCCAATCAAGCCTATACCGCGAATTTCGGCAACCACACCGCGCCGAAAGCCGATTTCACCGCGACCACTGTTTGTTTGGGCGTGCCAACACAGTTCACATCCCTGTCCAGTTGCGCTACTTCGTGGAATTGGAGCTTTGGCGCATCGTCACCTAATCCGACATTCACTTTTTCCACTGCCGGAACACACGCTGTAACGCTTTGCGTCAATGGCAGTGCAAGTTGCGTTACCAAGAACGTGACGGTCATTGCGCCGCCGCCTGCTCCCGTTATTCTTGGCCCAGGCACGACCTGCGACAAAACCGCGACTTACGCCATCGGCAATCCAGGCACTAGCGTCGGCTATATTTGGACAATCACCGGCGGCACGGTTGCGGGCAGTACTGCCACCACGGCTACTGGTAAAAGCGTGACCGTCGCCTGGGGAACCACCCCGCTGTACAAAATCAAAGTTCGCGCCGTCAATGAAAGCGGTTGTTTCAGCGAAACAGAGCTGGTCATTCAACCTTGCAATACGCCAGAAGGATGCTGCAACTTCAGAACCGAGGCCAAACTTGATGAAGGCCATCTGGTTCATAAAGACAACGGCGTTTACACCTTTACTCCGACGTTGACGGCCACCGCCAACATCGTGGAAGTGACGGCAACCATTATCAGCGCCTCTCAAACCACCAGTTCCAGCATCAGTCCTTCGCCGGGCTGCGGAGCCGGCGGGCCGCTGAACAGTTACGTGACGGGAGTCGGCTCAACGCCTCCGACTGGCTTCAATGCGGGAACCTGGCCGGTTAGCTATAGCCGCGAAGTCGAATGGCGTTCCGTCTCCAGCAGCGGCGCGCCGCTCAGCGCAGTGAAGTTTCCGTTCGACATTCAATTTCCGGCGTCACCGGTTTCCCCCTGCAATGATTCATTGCGCTTCTGCGTGAAGTATACGTTCAAGGCGATCATCAACGGCGTTTGTTACACCTGCGAGCGCATCGAATGCTATTCGTTTAGCCGCAAAGGAACCATTCCCGATAATACACAAACGCTGAAGAGCGACGCGGAACCGGATGCAACAGCACAATCTGATCAACCCAACAATGAAGCTAACGGCGTCATTGTATGGAAAGTGGCGGAAGATTTGGGATTGTTTGACCGTGCCAAACCATCGGCGGGACTGTTCAACGAATCCGGCGAATACGGCCTGCGGTTGTTGCGCCACACCACCACCACGCTGCGCTAATCGCGCACCATCAACCTCGCGTGTTCTT
>CAZRXE010000695.1:0-11811 GCA_964603695.1 uncultured Heliomicrobium sp. | reverse complement strand
GCGGATGATCGCGTGCTATCATCCGCCCGTCGCTTCATCAACATCCGTTACCTCCGCAATTGAGAGCTTGTCATGAAAGACCTTTTCAGCTTTCGGGAAACCACTGTTTTCGCGGAGCGCGTGGCAAAGTATTTGTCCGATGACGAGTACGCCAAGCTGCAATGGTTCCTGCTCGAACACCCGGAAGTTGGCGATGTGATTGTTGGCGGAGGCGGAATACGCAAACTTCGTTGGGCGGCAACAGGACGCGGCAAGCGCGGCGGCTTACGGGTCATTTATTATTGGGCGGATTCACACGGACGGATTTTGATGTTGGAAATTTACGCCAAGAATGAAAAGGCCGATCTTTCGGCGGAAGAAGTGGCAGAACTCAAACGGTTAGTGAAAAGGGAAGAATTATGAACAAGGAAGACTTCGAGCGATTGAAGGCCAGCGTGATCGAAGCCGGGCAGATTTTGCGCGGCGAAAAAGCCACGGCCAGAGAAACCGTTTATGAAGTGCCTGAGAAACGCAGCGCGTCCTGGGACACTTTCGCTGTTTGTGTGGCGACGGACGATCCGACCTTGCTGATCCCGCATAAAATCTATGCGGTCACGCTTTACGACGACCGGTACGTGCGCGTGGTGGATGAAGCCGGCGAAACCACCATTTATCCCGCCGACTTTTTTATGCCCATTAGCCTACCGCAAGAGATTGAAACCACACTGGCGAAAACCGCCTGAACCCACTACTCCATGTCGCAAAACAACATTCTCTACGACGCCATCATCGTCGGTTCCGGTGCTGCCGGAGGCATCGCCGCTTACACGCTGGTCAACCAGGGCTTGAACGTCCTGCTGCTGGAAATCGGCCCGAGGTGGGATCGCAACACCATTTTTCATACAGAACACAGCCAGCCGTATGAACTGCCGTTTCACGGCTTGGGCAAACCGGGCCAGTACGACGGGTTATGGAAAGTGTCGGCTTACACCGAACACCTCTACGTCCATCCTTTCAAGGAACCTTATGGCCGTGCGCCTGGAACGGATTTTCATTGGACGCGCATTCACGCCGTCGGCGGTCGCACCAATACCTGGGCGCGCGTAAGTTTGCGCATGTCCGAATGGGATATGAAACCCAAATCTTTGCAGGACGGCGCGGGCGAAGACTGGCCGATTTCTTATGACGAACTCGCGCCGTATTACGACAAGGCCGAAGATTTGATGGGCGTGTTCGGCACGCGCGAAGGCTTGGCCGTGACGCCCGATGGCAACTATCACGCGCCGACGCCGCCACCGCGTTGCGGCGAAGCCCAATTGGCCAGAGGCGGAAAGAAAGTCGGCATTCCGATCATTCCGATTCGCAAAGCCATTTTGCTGAAAAACCGTGAAGGCCGCTCTGCCTGTCATTACTGTGGCAATTGCGATTATGGCTGCTCAACCGCGTCGCGCTTTTCCACGCTGGACGCAATTATTCCGAAATTGATTGGGCGAAAGAATTTCACCCTCCGCACAGGCGCGGCGGTGCATCGTGTGCTGCTCGATCCGAAAACCGGCAAGGCGCGCGGCGTGGAATTCATTGACACCGAAAATCGGCAGAGCTACGAGGCGCACGCCAAAGTCGTTGTGCTGGGCGCGGGCGCGATGGCATCCACGCGCATTTTGCTCAACTCCAAAACGAGCCATCACGAAAACGGCCTGGCCAATGCTTCAGGCGTGCTGGGGCATTACCTGATGGACAATTTCAAAGCCGGAATGATTAGCGGCTATGTTCCGGCGATGAAAGGCGCGCCCGTCGTTAGCGACGATGGAACCGGAGGCGGCCACGTTTACGTTCCGCGTCACACCAACATCAAAGGCGGTCGCAAAATTTCAGCGTTGCGCGGCTGGCAGTTTCAACCCAGCAGCGGTTCAAACATTTTTCCCGGCCACGCCAAACGCTTTGCGGGCTTCGGCGCAGAGTTCAAGAAAACTGTGCGCGAAGTTGCGCCGGCGCGGATTTCGATGGCGGGCTTCGGCGAATGCCTGCCGTCTTTCGACAACTACTGCGAGATTGATCCCACCGGCCTGAAGGATCGTTACGGCATTCCGCAACTTCGCTTTCACGCTAAATGGGGCGACAACGAGTTAAAGATGGCTGAATTGATTTACGACAACGCCGAAGAATTGCTGCGCGCCGCCGGCGCGGAAATCATTCCGTACACGCGCACCTTGCCGCCTCCGCCGGGCGATGCCACGCACGAAGTCGGCACCGCGCGCATGGGCAATAATCCGAAAACTTCCGTGCTGAACAAATTCAATCAGGCGCACGAAGTCAAAAATGTGTTCGTGGTGGACGGCGCGTCGTTTGTGTCGTGCCCGGAAAAAAATTGCACGCTTTCCATCGCGGCGGTTTCGTGGCGGGCAAGCGAATATCTGGCCGAAGAATTGAAACGAGGAAACCTATGATGAATGTCGAAACACTGAAAAGAATGTTGTTTGCGGTTTTGCTGTTGATGATCGGCGGTTTGGCCGGATGGCAGTTGGCGGCCAATCAAAAAGACGCCGCAGCTCAAACCAAACCTGCCGAACAAATTGGCTATGTTCACGAACGCGACGAACAAGTCGCCAAGACCGGATCGGCTCCGCACAACGGGCCGGGACGTTCCACCGGCTATAACTTCTTTGAAAAGGCCGAGGGTTTCAAACAGGTCTTTCGCAAACGAGTGCTGCATCCCGGCGCGGCCATTGGTTATCACCTGCAAAAAGAGGACGAGGTTTACTACATCCTCAGCGGCACGGGCGCGATGCAAATGAACGGCAAGGAATTTCCCGTCAAAGCGGGCGATGCCATCCTGACGCGGCCCGGCAGCTCGCACGGTTTGAAACAAACCGGCAAAGACGATCTCACTTTAATTATTGTTTACGAAAAGTAATTGCCAGTGCTAGATTTCCGCTTACCAAGTTAACCTGAATATTTATTACCAAGCATGGGATTTCCAATAGACAACCTTGGCGCTTCGCCGTCTGAATCTGTAGCGGAGCCGTTTTCTCAAACATCCGAATCGCAGACGGAAACAAACTTATTGGAAGATTCGCTTCGCCGGTTGCGGTCCAGGCAGTTAATGATGGAAGCGATTTACGGTGGAGCGCCATCTTCCGGCTCAGCAAAGTCTTCAACCATTGAGAGCCCCGCAGAAACCGGCGAGGCGCAAATTGAAAAGCAAATTGAAGTCGAAGAAGCGGAAGAATCGGCTTATGACTTCGATGCGGCTTTTGATGATGTGCGGCAGGAAATTCGCCGGTTGGGGCGCGAACTGTTCAAGATCAATCGCACAGCGGAAGGCAATCAGGAATCGTTCAACGAAGCTTTGATGGAAATCCGTCAGCTTGCCGCCGTCGTGGCGCAGATTCCCGAACAAAGCGCCGAAGCCGTCAAGGAAGCGCGGTTTGAAGCGAAAGCTGCCGTTTGCCGGGATTTGCTGCGGCTGGCCGACACCGCGCAGGCGAGTTTATCCGCCGCCGATGATCTCATCGCACGGTTGCGGCAACAGACCGATCAACCCGCCACCGGTTTCGCGTTTCGCTTCGAGGCGGCGCGGCGGATGCGCGACAGTTTGACGGAAGCTGTGGCCGCCATGCGGCAATGGCGCGACGGACAGGCATTGCTGGCCGGGCGCGTCGAAACTATTTTGCAGGCGGCGGGCGCACGCACAATGGATACGGTTGGCCGCGCGTTCGATCCCGTGCTGCATCGCGCCGTTTCCACCGAAGCGCACCGTGATGTCGCCGCCGGAACCATCGTTGGTGAAGAATTGAAGGGCTACACCTTGGAAGGCCGAATTTTGAGATACGCGGAGGTCATTGTTGCCAAACATGAGTAAAACCGTCGGCATTGATTTAGGAACCACCAATTCACTGGTCGCTGTTGTTGAGGACGGTCGTCCGCGCGTACTCGCGCGTGGTGACGAACGGCTTGTCCCTTCAGTCGTAGGCTTGTCCGACGACGGACGCATCATTGTCGGCCAAAGCGCGCTCAACCAATACGTGCTCGCTCCTGAACGCACCATCCGCTCAATCAAACGCAAGATGGGCCTGGAAGACAAAGTCTCGCTGGGCGACCGCGAATACTTGCCGGAAGAAATCTCCGCCTTCACGCTGCGCCATCTGAAAGCGATGGCCGAAGAAGTTCTGGGCGAATCGGTCAGCGGCGCGGTCATCACCGTTCCGGCGTATTTCAGCGACGCGCAGCGCCTGGCTACCAAACGCGCGGGCGAACTGGCCGGCCTCGAAGTCTTGCGCATCATCAACGAACCGACTGCGGCGGCACTGGCTTACGGCATTGAACAACAGGCGGATCAATTCCTGATGGTTTACGACCTGGGTGGCGGAACCTTCGACGTTTCGATCATTGAACAGCAAGGCGACGTGCTGGAAGTCCGCGCCAGTCACGGCAACGTGCATCTGGGTGGCGACGATTTCGACGAACGCCTGCTGCAACACCTGCTGGCCGCGCTTTCTTCCGAACACCGCTACGATTTCAAATCCGACCGGCGTGCAATGGCGCGTCTCAATCGAGCTTCGGAAGGCGTCAAAGTTGCGCTCTCATCCGCGCCTTTCGCTCGTGCGGCGGAAGAGTTCCTGGCGCGTTACGACGGACAAATCGCGCATCTGGACGCAGAAGTCGCGCGCGGCGAATTTGAAACGATGATTGACGACTTGCTGCATTCGACGCTGGATTCGATTGACCGCGCGATGAAGGACGCGCAGCTTGCGGCCGACAAAATCAATCGTGTGCTACTTGTTGGTGGTTCGACGCGCATTCCACGCGTGGCCGAAATGATCGAAGAGCATCTGGGTTTGCAACCTTCGATGGAAATTAATCCGGATGAAGCCGTGGCGCTTGGCGCGGCGGTGCAGGCGGCCATCATCGCCGGTGAACCGGTCGAAGCGATGTTGATTGACGTATCGCCGCACAGCCTGGGTATTGCCATCGCGCAACTGATGTTCGACAACATCATTCCAGGCGTTTTCAAACCCATCATTCGCCGTAACACGACCATCCCAACAACCAAATCCGAATTGTTCCACACCATCTCGCCGCGTCAGGACACTGTTGAAATCGAGGTCTATCAGGGCGAAAGTCTCGTGGCGGCGGAAAACACGCATCTCGGCAGTTTCCTGTTCACGGATATTCCGCCGAACGCCGACTCCGAGCTTCCGCGCGAAGTAATAGTCGAATTCAGCTACAACCTGAACGGCATCGTTGAAGTCAGCGCCCGCGACCACAAAGGCGAACGCCGCGAAGTGATGAACGTCAGCACGCACGCCGAAAAACGCGCCACTTCTGAACCCGAAGTCAAAAAGCATTTCGATCCAAAGCTGGAAAAAGATGTCGCCGCGTCACTCGCCGCCGCCGCGCGTCTGGGATTGCAACTGGACGCCGACGGAAACACCAAAGACGCCAAGCGCCTGCGCGAAGCGCGCCGCAAACTAGAAGACGCGCATCAGGGCGTAGAGGAAAAACAAGTGATGGCCGCGCTCAACGATCTCGACGATCTGCTGTACGAACTTGAATAATCCACGTAATCGAATGGCGAAAAAGAACAAGCATAAAGCAGGCCCTAAACACGCACAGCAGCTTTTCGTGCCGGATATGCTCAAGCAAGCGGAAGAGCAATTGCGGCAAGGCCGCACCGAACAGCCGCTGCTGCTGTTGCGACAGGCTGAAAACGCCTTGAAACCGCGCGTCACGCCCGACGGCAAGAAAATCTCCACGCCGCCGCACCTGATTGTCGCGCAAGCCGAATTACCGCCGCTGATGGCGCGTGTCCTCGTCGCCCACGCGCGCGCGCAAACCGATCCCAAACAAAAACTGGCGCTGATGGAAGAAGCCGTCAGACGCATGCCGAATGACGCACGCTATCTGACGGCGCTCGGCGCGTTTCGCCTCTCGCAAGGCAATACGGAAGCGGCCTCCCCCGATTTTCAAAAAGCGCGCGAACTCTCGCCTGAAAACGCTTTTGCCGTGCGCGGCCTTGCGCTTAGTCTGCTGGCCGGCGGGCGCTCGCGCGAAGCCGTCGAATTGCTGAAGCCGATTTCGGCAAATGCCCGTGATGAAAACCTGCGCCGGTTGGAAGCCTTCGGCAATTGGCTGGCCGACGATCAGCCGCCCGCGCAAGCCTTGCTGCGCGGTTTGCAGCTTCTGGCCAAAGGCGACGCTGACCTGGCTTGGCGAACGTTGGGCGAATTGCCCGCGCTGGATCACAACCCAACGCACGCTGAAGCGATCCTGCTCGCCACGCAGTTTTTTTACGGCGGAGTGGCCAATTTCCAGGCGCAACGCTTTCGCCAGGCAAGCGCCGATTGGCGCGAAGCTCAACGGTTGGTCGAATCGCACAAACTGACACTGCCCTGGCAAAAGCAACTCGCGGCCTATTACCACCGTGTTGCGGCGCAAACCTGGGCCGGCGATCCGGCGCAAGCCATTGAAGCCTGGCAAGCCGCGCTGAAACTTTCGCCCAATGACCAGATTGCCGGTAACAACCTGTTCGTTGTCCGTCGCGCGCAAGCCCAGCAAGCTTGGCAGTCCGGTCAAATCGAAACCGCCGCCCAAACCTGGCAGGAGTTGCTGCAACTAAAACCGCAAAACGAAGCCTTGCTACAAAACGCCGCTATCGCCAACGAACGGCTGGGACGCAAGGCTGACGCCGTCACACACTGGCGCGTACTGGCGCGATTGTGGCGTCAACAATTCAAACAACGCGCCGAAGAGGCCGGCTTCAAACAACGCCTGCAAAGCCTGGAACAACGCCTGTTCAACTTGATGGCCGAATCTGGCTCTTCGCCCGAAGAAATCCTGGAAGAATCCGAAGCGACGCTGAAATTCGACCCGGAAAATCACGACCTGCGATTGAAAACGGCGGAGTTGTTGATAGAACTCGGCAAGCCGCAACGGGCGCTGCGGGAACTGGAACAAGCCGAACGGCAGCGCGGCGCATCCGCCATTCTGCTGGCGCACAAAGCGATGGCGCTGGATATGATGGGCCGCGAAAGAGACGCCCGCAAAGCTTTCGAGCAGGCTTACGCGCTGGAACCGCAAAACAAATCCGTGCAGGTGGCCTACCTGAGCTTTCTCGGCCAACAGGCGAATGAAGCTATTGAAGATGGGGATGACGACCTCGCCATCGAAATTTGCGAAATACAATTGCGAATTGATCCCACGTATCTCCAGGCAGTCGGTATGTTGGCGCAGCTTTATTTTGAAGATGACCGCAAAGACGAAGCCAAAGCTCTGCTGGCGCGCGTCATCGAAGCCAATCCGCAAAAAGCGCAATCTTACGTTGCCACGGGCGCGGTTTATCTGAAAAACAAACTGAAGAAGGAAGCCCAGGCGCTCTTCGCCCGCGCCATCGAACTGGAAACCAGCACGGAATGCCTTTTCCAAATCGGTCTGGCCTACGCGGAAGCCGGCGAGTTCAAGGACGCCATCAAACACTTCGACCGCGCGGCGGAAAATGCCGGTCTGGAAATGTTGTTGGAAATCGCCATCACACTGTCAATCGAGGGCAAGGATAAGGACGCGGATCGTTACATCAAAAAGGCTAAACAACTCGACCCGAATAACCCGTTGCCGCATTTCATCAAAGCCATGTCTCTGATTGGCGGCGGCAGCCCGATAGGCTTAATGCTGATGAAGGACAAAGACCGCCAGAGGGCGCTCAATGAACTTATTGAAGCCGAGCGGCTGATGGCCGGGCGTAAGGATTACGATTCCATTCGCGGGGAAATCAACGGACTGAAAAAACTCCTTGAAGAGGCTCCGCCCGGCTTGGGCGATCTGTTCGGCGGCAAGAAAGGCGTACTACCGCCATTCCTGTTGAATGCTATTGAAGACGATGAGTTCGACGATGAGTTCGACGACGAACCGCCACTGTTCAGTCCCCCACGGAAACGCGCGACAAAAAAGAAACGGAAGTAAACGATGAATCTGCCCTTCACCGACAATCCCTACAAAACCCTGGGCGTCGAACGCAGCGCCACCGAAGCGGAAATCAAACAAGCCTACTTCGCGCTGATTCGCCAGCATTCGCCCGAACGCGACCCGGAAGGTTTCAAACGCATCCGCGCTGCCTACGAAAAACTCCGCGCCGGCGGCGACCGCGCCCAAACCGACCTGTTCCTGATTGACGAGCGCTTCAGCGAATTGAAAGCCGAAGACCTGCAACATTACGAAACCGCGCCGCCCCCGCTCACCCTGGAAACCATCCGCCGCGATCTGGTCACGATTGAAGCAATGCTGCTTTTTGAAGAAGCGGCGACGAACTAAAAAATGTGGCTATGGCCGGTAGCCTTCGTCCACGGGCAAATTCGGCTGCTGTGCCGCCGCCACCGCCAATTGGTCGCAGCGTTCGTTTTCCACATTGCCGGCGTGTCCGCGAACCCAGATGAATTCGACTTTGTGCTGTTTGCACAATTGCAGCAACTGTTCCCACAAATCGGGATTGACGGCTTTGTCGGTTTTGTTGCGCATCCAGCCATTGGCTTTCCATTTCGCCGCCCAGCCTTTTTGAATGGCGTTGACGACGTATTGCGAATCAGTGTGCAGCCGGACGGAGCAACGGTCTTTCAACGCGCGCAAACCTTCAATCGCGCCGAGCAGTTCCATACGGTTGTTGGTGGTTTTGCGAAAACCGCCGGAAAGCTCCTTGCGATGTCCGTTGTAAAGCAAGACCACGCCATAGCCGCCCGGCCCCGGATTGCCGGAACAAGCCCCGTCCGTGTAGATCACCACTTGTTTCAGATCAGTCATTTTTGGAAATTCTCTTAAGGTTATGCTATTTTGCGCCCGTCGTGAGCGAAATTCGGCCCCGAGCCGTGAAAGTCTTTAGGGCTTCTATACTCACGACGATCTTTTGCGACGCCCGCTTCCGCCGAATCTTTCTTCCAGCGTGAGCGGGCGTTGCTGCGTAAAGTACGTGCCATAAGCAGGCCCGAAATCCAGATCGTGAATTTCGCCGATTTGCGGCCACAGCAGCTTCAAATACCGATCCTCGCGAATCTCTTCGCCCGTTGTCGGATGTCGGCGCACCTCATAAAACCGCTGCACCACCCACAGAAAGTAATCCACCGCCTGCAAACAAGCCGTCTCTTTCGGATTGGAGATGATGATGTCCCAAGCCTCGCCGCCTCCACGAGAAAAGCCGAACTTCTGCTCGAAGTCGCGCTCGGCGTGTTCGATAGCGGCGCGAATCGCCTGATTGCGATCTTTCGCGCCGCGCTTGGCGACGCAGACTTCATAACGGTCTGCCAGGCGATGAAACTTGGAGCAAAGCGAACGAATCAACCCGTCATAAATCGCATCCGGCTGATAGCGGTAGCGCGCATCCTGCGCCCGTCGCGCCGTTTCTAGTTTCAGCAATGCCTGCTTGTCACAAACCACGGCGTGAAAGCGCAAAGCCGACCCGGCGGCGCGCAGCAGATTGAAAACGCGGTAGCGAACTTCGGGCAGATCGTCTTTTCCGTGAAAGAGCAGCGCGGTCTTTTTGCGCTCCGGGCGGAAAGATTCGACTCCGGCAAAGTAAGGATCGGCGAGCATTTCCTGGCGCAACTCCGCCAGCGATTTCGACAAGGCAGGCGGATCGTCCACTTCCAATTTGCCGATGATGAAAAAGCGCGAACAGCCTTCGGTGTCCACAATCGGTTTACCCGATGAATGAAACAGCGTCGGATCGCCCGCCTCGTCCACGAACAAACGTTGCGTTTGGACGGATGTCGGATCATCGGAATTGTTTTCGTCGAATAGCTCGTTCATATCTCAATTGGAATAAGTCGGCGATTAAGTCCGAAGCGGCTTCGCCGCCCGATGTGGGGCAAGTCTCTGACTTGCCGGGAAAATGCCTGCCCATGTTTGGGGCTATGCCCCAGACGGTCGGGGCGCAGCCCCAGAAAAGCAACGTACCTGCGGAAGGCCACAGGCCTTCCGCACATCAGGCGGCAGAGCCGCAAGACCCGGCGGTGTAAATCTGGCCTCGATCATCCTGCTTTCCTGATCCGCGAGCCTTCGTATTCCAATCGCCTGCGTCGAATTGCGCCGTTGATTGCCGATTTGAACGCCTCTTGAATTGCTCGGCCTGTGCGTTGAAACCCCAACCAGCGCGTAGCGGCACGGATGGCGTCTTCGCGTTCCGTCCAGCCCCGACCTATTGCGCCCATCAGTGCGTTAATCAATTCATCGCGTGTGTAATCGCCAATGTCGCGGCCGGCCAGGGCATAGAGTCCTCCCTCATTTTTCAAAATGTGGCGACGAACGGCAACAGCCAGATTCTTGCGGATGGCTTCGTCAATGCGCGCACCGGCACGCGCAAATCCAAGCAGCCGCGCAACCGCGCGCACGGCTGTTTCGGCATCAAGCGCGCCGGTTTCTGCAAACACTTTGCGGATGGCAATGATGATTTCTTCGCGCTCAATATCGGCAATGTCCAGGTTGGATTGAGGCTCTGCCGGAGCGGAACGCGCTTCAGCCCGTTCCGGCACTGGGGACTGACTGAAGTCCGTCCCACCGGCTTGCACTGAAACGGTAGGCTGCTCGCCATTGTCTTCAGACTCGGCTTCGTCGTCGGCGTCCGGCGAAACCGTTATGCGAAAGGGAGCATTCCCTCCGTTTGTGCCGGCGGTTCCGCCGATGCAGTAGCAAATGCGCCAGGCCAGCCGCCGTGCGCAGCAATAACTTCGTCAATCCGGCGCATCAGTCGAATCGTTTCGGTAAGCGCAGTGACGATCTTGCAATAATGCAGGATGTCTTCATCGGTCAGCGTGCGTCCCTTTCGATCTTTCAGCCACTTGTGGCAGACCTGATACCCGCCGATGTGAAACTTCCAGACCTCTTCGGGCACACCTTCAAAACCGCTGCTACTGTTAATGGCGACGCGGCCATCTTTCCAGGCTTTGTCGGCGGCAGGAAACTTTTCGATGCTGCGGTCAGTGCCAGTGAAGCGAGCCAGACGCGGATAGCGCGGCCATTCGGCAGGCGCGTTCGCTTCCTCTTCCAAAGCGAACTCGACAAGGTGCAGGGTGACGAGTTCGCTGCCGAGCCGGGCCAGAGCGCGGAACAGCTCCAGACTTCCAGGCAATGGCAGGCGCGGAAAATCAATCTTCAGAAACTCAGCGTAGCGGCTCCGGTAATTGGGGCTATGGAGTACCCCGTAGATGTAATGGAAGATGTCTTCGGGCGTCTGGCTGGAGGGAAGACTGTGATTGTCGCCTTGCGGAAGGTTTAATGCAGCAGTAATCGCGCTCAAGAAGCTTGAGGAAAAGTTTGGGCGTTGGTCATGGTTTTCCACCAGTAGGCTGCTCTGCGCTGTTGCCTCAGGCTCAAGCTTCAAAGGGAAAAGATAATTCACTTCCTTGAGGGATACTGAGTGATGCTGGATGAATCCACGGGTACAGAAGACATGTTCAAATCCCCGGCCTATTTCCACCGTCCTCGTTGTCACTAAGGCGAGATTTTGTCCTCCAGCCATTTGGCGCATTGATTCCCAAACTGGCCGACAAACAAAACCTGAGGAAACCCCAGTGTAGTAGATATAGCGAATGTCGAAGGGACGGTACATGACTTGGCGAATCAGTCTTCGGCTCGGTCCACTCTCCCGCACATCTTTTTGTGCCCATTGTACCTTCCAGCTTTGAACATCCGGTCCTAATTCGTATTCAGCACGGGCCACTTCTGGAGAAAGCTCTCCAAATCTGACTACACGCTCCCAAAGGCGATTTGAGTCCATGTCGATTGTGAGAGCATCACGGGCTGATACGATGCCGACGCCGTTCTTCGGAAAGAGTTTGGATAGGCTGATTC
>CAZRXE010000694.1:0-5727 GCA_964603695.1 uncultured Heliomicrobium sp. | reverse complement strand
AACAAAAGGGGCGGTTTGGAACTTGTCGGTTGGAACGGCTTCGGCAAAGGAAGCGGCCACTGTTTGAGGGAGCTTTCTTCAAACAGTGGCCGCTTTTGAACAGTCAGTGTTTTACGGACGGTTTTGCGAAAGTCCGCCTGCGTCGCGCGGTTTGTCGCGCTCCAAATACGGAATTCCTTTTTGCATCCATTCGGGCGCGGGCGCGCCTTTCAAATGGTGATCAAAAAATTCCTGCAACCGGCTCGTGTAATCCTTCTGATTCGGGCGGCGGCGCAATCCGTGCGGTTCGCCGTTGTAATTGAAGAAATACACTTCTTTGTTCAACCGGCGCAGCGCCAGGTAATACTCAATGCCTTGATACCACGGCACGGCGTCGTCGGCGTCGTTGTGCAGCATCAAGATCGGCGTTTGCACGCGGTGCGCCTGGAAGACCGGCGAGTTTTCCAAAAAGCGCATAGGCTGTTCCCACAAATTGCCGCCGATGCGGCTTTGCGTGTGTTCGTACATGAATTGGCGCGGCAAACCCGTTCCCCAGCGGATGCCGCTGTAGGCGCTGGTCATGTTTGCCACCAGCGCGCCGGGCGCGGCGGCTTTGAAACGATTGGTCTGCGTCACCATGTACGCAATCTGATAACCGCCCCAACTGTGTCCCTGAATGCCGATGGCGTCTTCGTTGACAAAACCTTGATCGGCGACGGCTTGAATCGCGGGCAGCACGCATTTCAGCGCGCTCTGTCCGGGATAGCCGATGGTGTAAACGATGTCCGGCATGAAATAGAGGTAGCCGTTGCTGACGTAATACGACCGGTTCACGGAATGCCCCGGCGAGGGATTGGTGAACTGATGCAGACCGTCCGACAGTTTTTCGTAAATGTAGACGATCATCGGGTACTTCTTTTTCGGATCGAAGTTGTCCGGCTTGATCAGAATTCCGCTCAATGGAACGCCGTCGGTGTTTTTGTAATGCACCAGTTCCGCCTTGCCCCAGACGAATTGATCTTTTTGTTTGCCGACTTCGCTGACTTTTTTCAGGCTTTTGAAGGTGGAATCGGTGACGTGCAGGTCTGGGAATTCCTCGAAGCGCGACGCCGTCAACATCCAGACATCGGCGTCTTTTGCTTTGACCGGCTGGCCGAAGGCTCTGGCCGCCATCAGGAGTTTTTCCGGTGACGTGCTGCCGTCAATCTTGTCGCGGTAAAAGCCGCTGTCTTTCGACCATTCATTTTCGGCGGCCAGCAACAAGGGTTTGGCCGGATCAAGGCCGGGTTCCGCGCCGCGTTCCGCTTCCTGACGAACCAGGCGGAATTCGATTTTCTCTTTGCGGCCAACGCCGTCGGTCATATTCTTGGCCGAAGAGCCGTCCGGCGCGATTTGCCATACGTCGTATTTGTCATAAAGCAAGACGAACTTGTCGTCTTTGACCCAGCCGCCGCTGCCGTAAGGGCCGGGCGTGCTGGGCGTGTCTGTTTCCTCGCGCCAGAATTTGACGGGCAGGTCTTTGGTCAGATTCGTGATTTTGCCTTCCGGCATTTTGACTGAGTTCCAATCCTTGCCGTCGTAAAACACGGCGTAGCTTCCTTTCGGCGACCAGGACAAACCGGATTGATTTTTGGTCAGCAGCGGTTTTCGCGAACCGTCATTGGTGTTGACGATGTAAACGTCCGAATAATTCGTGTCCACGCCGACCAAGCGCCGGTACGCGCGGTCGTCCGTGCCGACGGCCCATTCGCCGTTGGCCGACGGATTGACGTTTTGCAGGGTTTCATCGGCCAGTTGCGTCAGCTTGCGATCTTTTAGATTCAGCACCGCACGGTAAGAGCGATTGCGATCCTGTTCGGCGCGGACTTTCTGCATCGGCTGGATGAAATCGTCTTTCCAGTGCCACAAATCCACAGAAACTTTGTCTTCGCCGTCGGGTTCGGCGTTCGGGTCGCGTTCGGGGACGGGCGGCGGCGCAACGCCGAAAAACAGGCGACTGCCGTCTTGCGAAAAGTTCAATGCGCCGCGTTCGCTGATGACCATTCCGGCGCGGAAATTCGCCGTTGCGGTCGAAACCAGTTCGGAGGCTTTCGTTTCGCCGCGCTTCCAATGATAAAGCTTGATCTTCGGTTGCTTGGCAGCGGCGTCATCTTTATCGCTGGCGAAAACCAGTTGTGTTTGGTCTTCGTCCCAGGTCAGTTTGGAGTATTTGCCCTTGCCGGAAAGCAGTTCGGCAGGAGCGGCATCTGTTCCCGGCGTTGCGGCATAAAGCCCATTGGTTTCTTCCTTGCGCGAAGAAACGGTGAACAGCAGCGTTTTTGCATCGCGGCTGAATGAATAATCCAACGCATCAGCAAACGTGCGTTCGCTGCCATTGCTCAAATTGCGCAAGACCAGATCGGTTCCGAACTCTTTACGCGCGCCGGCAGGCCTGCCGCCTGCGGCTCCACCTCTGCCGCCGCCGCGCTGCTGCCAATCTTCATCGGGATCGTTAATGTCGTTACCTTGTTTTTCCTGATTGGGCGCGACGAGCTTTTCTTCCGGCTTTTTCTCTTCCTGTTTGGTTTCCAGCAAGTAAGCGATGTAACCGCCGGCTTCTTCGGGAATCTGGAAATTCTTGACCCGCTCCACGCGGGTCACTTGTCCATTGGACAAATCCATAATGCCGAGCGTGTTTTTCGGCATGGCGTCGGGAGCTTTGCGCTCTTTGCGAGCTTTGAGCACGTCGGCTTTGTTCGGTTCGATGGTGAAAATGGCGAAGCGATTGTCAGCAGTGATGCGCGGACGGGTGGCGGGGTTTTGACCGAATCCGCCGGGCAGGCCTGCGGTGGGTTCCGCGCCGTCGCCGGTTGGTGGAGGCGTCGGCGGACGCCAGCCGCGCCCCGACCGAAACTCCGTTGTGGTGGCCAGATTGCGAACGACGATTTCGCCGTCGCCGTCTTGCGGAATCACGGCATAAGCGATGAATTTGCCGTCGCGCGAAAGCGTCTGCCCCTGAATCGAACGCCAACTGTCGTAATCCTGATGCGTCAAGGCGCGTTTGGCCGTCGCTTGTTGTTTGGCCGCGCCGGTTTGCGCGGAAGTCGGTTGCGGGCGGAAGACCGGCATGAAAACAAGGCTCAGCGCGCAAACAAACAGCAACGTCTGCAACGCGCGCAAGCGTAACGAACCTGAGCGTGGTGTCATCATTGGAAAAGCTCCTTCAAAAATGTGAGGCAGGCTTTCACCTGTCCGCACGCGGAAACTGTGATTCGGTTGTGAGTCAGAACGAAAAATGCGGAATTTTCTACGCACGCAAAGACGCCTGATTTCCGTGTGCCGTTTCAAAAAACACTGCTTGCCGCAGCTCCTAAACAATCCTGATTGAGAAATTGACAAGCCATAGATGAGAAAAGATAATGAGCCGCCTTCATTGAGCACAACACTAAAAAGCCGCGAAAAGATCATTGCCCTGTCGCCAATTTATAGAAAAAACATTGGATGGCGTCGTCAGGCTCCGGCTCGATTTCAGGCATTGAACGCAATGGCCGCTGAAGTGGAATCGCCGGCTTTCCCAAAGCCGGCAAATTCAATCCAAAACAATTTACGCCGCGCCGCGCGCCGGTGGGAAAATTCCCCGTTGTCAGGCGGAGGTACACAGTGTCCGAAGAGATCATCAATTCACCAGATTCACAAGAATCACCAGATTCACAAGAAAGCCCAGGTTGGGAAACACAGCTTCAAAATCGCGCCAAAGAAGTCATCAATCAACAAGTTGGGCAGCAAGTTAGCCAGCGAATTGGCCCTCTGAAAAGCGAAATCGCGCGCCTTCAAGCCACCATCGCCGAACTCCAATCCAAATTGGACGAGCCATCAGAACCTGTCGAAGCGGAGCCGGAAACCGGCGGATTACTTGATTACGTCAAGCAATGGTTCAGCGAGTCTTCGTCTAAAGCCGAACAGAATTTCAACGCCAGAGTCGAGCAGGTGCGCGCCGAAGTCGAGCAGTCTTTCGATCAACGCATGGCGCTGGCGCGCGGCGAATGGGAAGTCGCCAGCCGGGAACTTCAGGAGGCCGAACTCCAAAAACGCCTGGAACAGGCTTGCATTGACGCCGCCGCCGTCGCTCGCCGCGAAGCTGAAGCCAAGATCGAAGAATTGACCGAACAACTGGAAGGCAGTCGCCAGGCGTTGACGCTGGCCGTCTCAGCCCAGCAGGCAGCAGAGCAAACAGCTCAGGCAGCCCAGGCAGCAGATGCCTCGGGGCGAACATTGGGGTTTGAACAACTAAAATCCGCGGTCGAAGACATTGACGCGCAACGCACTCAATCCGACACCCTGACCACGCTGGTTCGCCGCGCCGCGCAGTTCGCGCCGCGCATCGTGTTTTTCGTCGTCAAAGGCGACACCTCCATCGGCTGGAAAGCGACCGGCTTTGAAAACGGATTGAACGACGAAACCGTCCGGCTGCTTTCCGTTCCCACGCAAAATCAAAATTTGTTGCGCGAAGCCTTAACAACTTTCGGCACGGCAATGGGTCGCGCTGCTTCGACGGACGATAATTCCGCCTTATTGGGCTTATACGGTTCGCCCGCGCCGGAAACAGCAGTGGCCGTGCCGCTGGTGGTTCGCGGAAAAGCCGCCGCCGTACTCTATGCCGATTCCGGCACGCAAAACGAAGACTCCATCAACACCGCCGCGCTGGAAACACTGATGCGCGTGGCCAGCATGGGCATTGAATTGTTGCCCGCACGCCGAGGCGTTGATCCGGTGCGACCGAGCGGCCCGCCGCCTAGATTGAATGCGCCAATTCCCGCGCCTGCCGTTGTTCCCGCCGCAATTCCCGCACCCGAACCTGAAAAAGCCGCCGAACCGGAACAACCAGCGGAATCAGTCGCGCCTCCGGTCGAAACGCAGGCTGCCGAACAGGTTCAAGACGATTTCGCGGACTCCGCCAGGGCGGAAGAACCGGAAGTACCGGAAAGAATCACGGAAGAACTTTCCAAGGGCCTTCCGCCCGTCGCGCCTGAAGTCCAGGAACGCGCCGCCGCGCCGACGCAGTTCGAGCCGAAACCCACGCCCATCACCGAAGTGCCGACAGCGGAAGTTCCCGTCGTCACGCCGGCGATGGTTCGCGAACAAACCAACAGCGCGCCGCTTCCGCCGCCGCCGCCCGCACCTCCGGCTTTTGCCGTTCAGAACAACATCGCGTCGAAAGTCGAAGCGCCTTCCGTCGAATCGCTGTTCACGCCTTCTTTCACTCCGCCGGCCCCCGCTTTCACTTCGCCCGCGCCCGAACCTCCACGCCCGGCGCAACCGGTGATGGCCGTGCCAACACCTACCAGCGAAACCGAACAACGCGCTCACAACGACGCGCGCCGTTTCGCCCGGCTGCTGGTTTCGGAAATCAAACTTTACAACGCCGCGCGCGTGAACGAAGGCCGCCGCAGTCTGGACCTTTACGACCGGTTGAAAGACGAAATTGATCGCAGCCGCAAGGTCTACGACAAACGTGTTTCGCCCGCTGTCGCCACCCGATTCGATTATTTTTATGACGAATTAGTGCAAACCCTGGCAGAAGGCGACACCAACAAATTAGGTCCCAATTGCCCCGGCCCCATGGTGATGGGATCGTGATCTGAGAAAGGGAGAAAGGGAGACCAGGGAAAGGGGGGAAAAGGTAACCGGTATCCTTGTCCCCTTCTCCTGGTTTCCCTTTCTCCACTTCCTCCTTCCTCCGGCTTTCTCTTCTGCTACAATCCGCGCACC
>CAZRXE010000693.1:0-1758 GCA_964603695.1 uncultured Heliomicrobium sp. | reverse complement strand
CATTGGATTTTCTCAGTGATCTCCGTGGACTCTGTGGCTAAATCTGAATGCCCCCTGCTTGAAACGCCTGTCATCGCCATTTCACCGTAACCGGGTTATCCTGCCGCCCGTACTCACTCGCATCACCAAAAATTCAATTCGCACGACGAACGCACGCACAAACGCTCGCGCTTTTGCGAATTCGACATCAAGGAAAACTGTCTCCAATGAAAAGAAAACTGATCGTATTGATCGTCGCTCTGGTGTTGCTGCCGGTTGTGGGCGGCAAAGGACAAGGAATTGGTTCCGCTGAACTGCGCGCCGCCAATGACGCCTGGAACAACGGCAAATACGCCGACGCGCTGCGCGAATACTTACGCCTGCTGAACAGTTCGGCGGCGGATCAATTCGTCGAACCCATCGCGCGGCAAACTGGCGAGCTTTTCCACACCGAAGAACTCACCGCCGATGGCCGCACGCCGCGCCTGAGTCCTGATGGCAACCTTGTCATTTATGAAACCGGTAGCGCGCCCAACGTCGTCACGCGATTGGTTGCCACTGCGGGCAATCATCAGATGTTGGCCGAAGTTCCGGCGGTCGGCGTGGCCGTTTCGCCTTCAGGCAAGAAAGCCGCTTATTTGAAAGTTTCGCCGAATGACGAACTCAGGAAAGCCCAGGCCATTTTCGACGATCCGGCAACGCCCTTCGCCGCACGCCTGGCCGCGACACAAAACATCAATTGGTGGCAGGCCAAACTCGGCGTGATTGTTTCGCGAGACCTTTCCACGGGGCGCGAAACCGAACTGCCGGTCGGCGACCTGCTGAAATCCAGCCTGGCTTTCGGCGCGGATGATGAAACCGTTTACTTCGTCGGCGCGCGCGAAGGCGAAACCAATCGCAACGACATTTACGCCGTCAAACCCGCTTCGCAGCCGGTCGTCGTCACCGAAGCCGAAGGTTTCAAAACCGCGCCTGTTGTCGCCGCATCTGGAAAAACATTGCTGGTGACGATTCCGCTGGCCAATCCATTTCCGCCGCCGCGCAAGCTGGAAAGCAACGCCGCCGATGCGCAAGGCCAGCGTCCGCAAGGCGGAGGAGGCGGCGGGCCGCAAGCCGCAGCCACGAAATTCGGTCTGGTTGATTTGTCCACGCGCAAAGTGACTGCCGTCAATGGAACGGCTTTTACGCTTTCCGCCGATGGTTCGGCGGTGACTTATCTGACGCGGTCGCCGCAGGAAAACAGTCTGTTCGTGCTGCCCGTAGGCGGCGAGCCTGTAGCCGTGCTGAAAACGGCGGATCGGCTGGATACGCCGACGTTTTCGCCCGATGGTCGGCAATTGGTTTATTCGCGAATGACCAAAGACGATTGGGAATTGTTTGTCATCGGGCGCGACGGCAAAAACGAAACGCGGCTGACGCGCGAAATCCAGCACGACATCCTGCCGCGCTTTCTGACCAAAGACCGCTTGATCGGAATGATCGGCGAACCGCGCCATCGCCGCGCGTACCTTTACGATCTGGCCACAAACACGCGAACGCAGCTTTTCCACAATAATTCCGTGCGGACGATTTCGCCGGAATACATTTGGACGCCGACGCCGGACGGCTCGAAGGTTTTGATTCAGGCGGATCGCGACGGCAACACCGTTTCGCCGGAACGCGGCGTCTATCTGGTCAATCTCAACCGCAAAGTCTCCAAAGCCGAATTGATCGCGCGACTGGAAAAACAGCTTGCTTCGGAAACGGCGTTGGCCAACGAAGGCCAGCGCGTCTTTGCGC
>CAZRXE010000692.1:0-1751 GCA_964603695.1 uncultured Heliomicrobium sp. | reverse complement strand
GATGCAGTTTGATGGCCTTGCCTTCAACGAGTACAGGCTCGAAAGCCTGAATGCCCAGACGGTGCAGCGTCGGCGCGCGGTTGAGCAGAACCGGGTGATCCTTGATGACTTTTTCGAGGATGTCCCAGACCACTTCGTTTTGCGTTTCGACCAGTTCTTTCGCTTGCTTGATTGTTGCGGCGTGGCCTTCGGATTCGAGCCGGTTGTAAATGAACGGCTTGAACAGTTCCAGCGCCATCTTCTTCGGCAAACCGCACTGATGGAGTTTCAGTTCCGGGCCGACGACAATCACCGAACGACCGGAGTAATCCACGCGCTTGCCGAGCAGGTTTTGACGGAAACGGCCTTGTTTGCCTTTCAGCGTGTCGGAAAGCGATTTGAGCGGGCGGTTGTTGACGCCGCGCAACACGCGGCCACGGCGTCCGTTGTCGAACAGCGCATCCACAGCTTCCTGTAACATGCGCTTTTCGTTGCGGACGATGACTTCCGGCGCTTTCAGTTCGATCAGTTTTGACAGGCGATTGTTGCGGTTAATGACGCGGCGATACAGATCGTTCAAATCCGAAGTCGCAAAGCGTCCGCCGTCCAGCGGAACCAACGGGCGCAATTCCGGCGGCAACACAGGCAACACGTCCAGAATCATCCATTCAGGTTTATTGCCGGACTTGCGGAACGAATCCACGACTTTCAGCCGCTTGGAGAATTTCAGCTTTTTCTGCTGACTGGTTTCGGTCTTCATCCGATGGCGCATTTCCTCGGAAAGCTCATCCACGTCAACGCGCTGCAACAACACTTTGATCGCTTCCGCGCCCATCCGTGCAACTTCGTCAGTGAATTTGCCTGGGAACTCCTGTTTGAGTTGGCGGTAGCGGTCGTCCTGGATCATCTCGCGCTCTTTGAGCGGCAGGCCGAGTTCGTCAATTTCCTTTTGATCGGCGATGACGATGAAGTTCTCGAAGTAGAGAACTTTTTCCAGTTCGCGCAGCGGAATGTCCAGTAGGTGGCCGATGCGCGACGGCAGACCTTTGAAAAACCAGACGTGCGAACAGGGACTGGCCAGTTCAATGTGGCCTAGGCGTTCGCGGCGGACTTTGGCTTGCGTGACTTCCACGCCGCACTTGTCGCACACCACGCCGCGATGCTTCATGCGTTTGTATTTGCCGCACAAACATTCCCAATCCGTCACTGGCCCGAAAATGCGCGCGCAGAACAACCCGTCGCGCTCCGGTTTGAATGTGCGGTAATTGATCGTTTCGGGCTTCGTAACGTGCCCATGCGACCATGAACGGATTTTTTCCGGCGATGCCAGACTGATGCGAATCGCCTCGAAATCCGGCGTCAACGTTTTTTCACCTGAGTATCTAAGCACTGCTTTTCCTCCGTTGTCAGTGGTCCGAGGTCAGTTGTCGGAAGTGAGTATTGTTCTGCAAGCAAAACCAACAACTGACGACTGACATTTACGCTTCCTTCACTTCTCTCTGTCTCAAATCAACGTCCAGGCACAGCGACTGAAGTTCGCGCACCAGCACATTGAAGGATTCGGGCAGACCCGGCTCGAAGTCAGATTCGCCTTTGACGATGGATTCGTAAATCTTCGAGCGTCCGGCAACGTCGTCCGACTTGCAGGTCAACAACTCTTGCAGGATGTGCGCTGCGCCGTAAGCTTCGAGCGCCCACACTTCCATTTCGCCGAAGCGTTGGCCGCCGAATTGCGCCTTGCCGCCCAGCGGCTGCTGTGTGATGAGCGAGTA
>CAZRXE010000691.1:0-1865 GCA_964603695.1 uncultured Heliomicrobium sp. | reverse complement strand
TATTTGTTCTGCTTCCAGTTGCTCCGGCAGTTTGAATTCAATGCGAGCTTGCGGATTGATGCTCACAGGCTTTTTATCTTTCACTTTGCCGGCAGTGATGGAAATCGTTGCTCCCTTGACCGGAAGCTGCGCGCGGAGTTCGAGCAACAGAAGGAAAGAATCATTGGATTCTTCATTGGCGAGCAGTCGCGCTTGGACCTGAACTTGCGGGGCTTCGCGGGCAAAATCCTCAGTCTTGTTGTTCTGCGGGGAGAGCGGCGGCGGATTCCCAAGGATAGAGTTTGTTTTCGGGCGTTGCTGTATAGGTGTCAAGACAATAGCAATGCCGGGCGTCGAATCGGAAATTCGCCGCAGCGGGGCGATTTTCAAAAAGCGCCGAAATCCCTTTTGATCGAAGATAGTCATTGTGTACTGATCGCCGGACGCTGGAATGTTGTTCGTTTGTAGCAGTACTGTTTCCTGCGGCGGCAGTGCAATTTGAACTTGTCCAATTTCTTTTTGCTCGTTATCGCTTCCCAAACTGATTCGGCAAATGCCTCGAAATTCTAGTGGCGAAGCATTGCTCAGAACGAGTCGAAGTTTCCCATCATTGTTTTCCAGGCGACCAGTAAGGGCGATTTGTTGATAAGAATGAGCGGGTTGCAGTGCCGATGGGAACGCAAATCGTGGCTCCATCGCGAAAGCGAGAATGGACAGTATGAAGATGGAAATTTGAGTGAGCACAAAAAACATATTGGCAGTTGGCGAATGCCGGATGACAAAAGCAGCAAATTCACTACTGTGTTTTGTCGTTCCTGCCTGCCAACTGCCAGCGGAAACTGGCGGGAGAAGACCTGCCGAATGTGGCGCGGCGAAGTCTGGTGCCCCTCCACACTCCGACGGCCAAAAGGCTTTCTTCTCCCATAAACCGTGATTTTTAGTCAGGCTCTCCGTTGATGACCTTGTTCATTCGCGTGACCACACCGCGATAAGCGCGGCCTCTATTGATTTGAATGGCAATCTTCGAGAACAGAGCTTCCATTTCCTCAGTGGTATAAGCTGGCGCGCCCGCGTCCGGGTTCCGTCCATTGATGTCTACGGAAATGCGGGTAAAAACGATGCTGACGCCTGCGACGTTCAGGCTGGCCATTTTGTCCTGTTTAGGAGAAATCGTCAGGTGAAGAAGCGGCAGGTCCGTGCCCTTTTCAAACTCCGCCTCCACGTCCTTGCGCGTGACGCTGGCGGGAATGGAATTGAGAGGCTGGCCCGAAGCTTCCGCGATTTTCTGCCGGGACGCTTCGGGAATCGTGTAAGTGAAGGTTCCGGCAAATGTCCCGTTCGAGTTCGCGCCGACCACTGTGAATGAAGCATTACCGCGAACTTCGGCAAGCTCCGCTTCGCCCTTTTTCAACTTCGCGATAATCAATTTGGGTTTGGTTGTGTAGGTGACCGCTTTCGGCGTCACCTGTGCCGGCGCTTGCGCGTTGGCAATGGCGCTCAACCCGAACAAGCACACGACGGCAAAGAATGCTTTCAAAAGTCTGGTGTTCATAATTGTTTGTTCTACCTCCATGGGAACGTGAGTTTAGATTCAATGGGGTCGCCAAAGATCATTTGTGTCGGATGTGAGATTCGATCAGCGATTCAATATTTGATAATCAAGATCAGCGCGGGCAACAAGGTGCGATAGCTTACGAGGTTGTTGCCTTATTTTCAACGTCAGTTTTCGACTGTAATCAGGCGATTGATCGCGGCGATGATGCCGTGCCGTTGTCGTTTGGCGTTAATCTGTCGTGTCCAACTGCAAAACAATTGATTGATCTGGTTCTGCGTTTCCGGGATGTCCAAACTCATGCGGTCAAAGAACAGCATCACACCACCCGCGT
>CAZRXE010000690.1:0-5255 GCA_964603695.1 uncultured Heliomicrobium sp. | reverse complement strand
TCGAGCGCCTCGCCGGCCTCGCCGAAAGGAGACTTCATGAACCCTGCTCCCTCCACATTCGATATGCTCCCGCATACATGCGAATGGCCGAGCGATAATTCGTCGTGGACTTTCCGCCGTGGCGATGCTGGGAGTAAATCGGCACTTCGAGAATTTCCTTTTCCAGCCGTTTACATTTCACGTAAAACTCCAGGTCAATCAGGTCGCCGTCGGATTCCGGCTGGATTTGATTGTAGGTTTCGCGCGTGAAAACTTTGGGAGTGGCGTTGATGTCCCAGATCGGCAGATCGAATAAAACACGGCATTCCAGATTGTAGAGGAAGGAACCGACGCGGCGTTTGAAAGATTCGCGATTGCGGCGATGCGCCTTGACGACGGCACCGGGATTGGCAATCGCGTAAAGCGTCAACAGCGCCAATTCAGGAGCCGTGGTGCGGGCGGAATTGGTGTAACACAGCCATTCGCCGCGCGCCGCCTGCAAACCCAGTTTCACGGCCAATCCCCAACCGCCCTTTTCGCTATGCACCACGCGAACGGAAGGCATTTCCGCCGCCAGCGCCCGGCAAACTTCCAGGGAATTGTCCCGGCAGCCGTTGACGACCAGAACGAACTCGCGCGGATACGGAATCCGCGTCAGCGCCGTTTCGTAATCCCTGATGATTCGACCGATATGATCGGCCTGGTTATAGACTGGAATGACCACTGAAATCAGATCTTTCATTCCTTCACCGCCTGGCGCGTTTCCAATTCGTGGAAAATGGTTTCGACCAGCGCCTCGCGCGAAATGCCGTGCAACCGCTGCATATACGCCTGACTGCCTGACGTGCCGTCCGCCGCCGTCCACACTCCGCAACGAATGACCTGACAACCCAATCCCTGCTCGGCCACGATTTCAGACACCAAAGAGCCGATTCCGCCGACTGTGTAATGCGCCTCGACAGTCAGGGCGATTGAAAATTGGCTCAGGACTTTGGCCAGATCATCCAGCGGTGCCGGATTCAAACCGGCCACCACCACGACTGTACATTCGATTCCGCGCGCGGCCAAATCGGCGGCGGCGGCGGCGGCTTCGGCGGCGATGCCGCCCATGGCTACTATGGCTATGTCCTGGCCGTCACGCACCAACTGCGCCCGCCCCAATTCAAAATTTCCGTCCAGGCCGGGAACCACCGTTTTGTCGTCCTTCCCCAACCGGTAATAAATCGGGCCGGGCAAGTGCCAGGTGGCGAGCATGGCCGTCCGCGTTTGCTGATGATCCGCAGGGGAAATGACAGTCAATCCGGGCTGCAATCGCATCACGCCCGCATCTTCCAATCCGTAATGGGTCGGGCCGGCCGTACCGTATTCAAAACCGCCGCCCACGCCGACAATGCGAACCGGCAGATGATGCAAAATCGGCCCGTTGCGAATGAATTCGTAAGTGCGCAGCGAAGCGAACGTCGCGATGGAATAAACGAACGGAATGTATCCGGCTTCGGCCAGTCCAGTCGCCACACCGACCATGTTCTGTTCGGCCACGCCGCAATTGAAAAACCGATCCGGGAATTTTTCGGCAAAGGGTTCCAGGGCGCAGTAGCCCAAATCGCCCGTCAGCAGAAGAATGCGCGGGTCTCGCTCCGCCAGTTCAACGATGGTTTCGGCAAATGCTGCTCTCATGCCTGTTCTCCTAATTCACTCATCGCCTGCTGATATTCCTGGTCGGACATCGGCCAGTAATGCCATTTGATCTGGTTTTCCATATAAGACACGCCCTTGCCGAAAGTCGTTCGCGCAATCAAAACGTGCGGGCGACCGGCGGCAGAGCCGGCATCTGTGGACAAGCCGGCAATCGTTTCGGCGATTTCCATCTCGTCGTGTCCGTTCACCTCGTGAACATCCCAGTCGAAGGCGCGCCAGCGCTCCGCCATCGGCGAAAGTTTCAGCACCTGATCGGTATAGCCAAAAGCCTGCTGCCCGTTCAAATCCACTATGGCGATTAAATTGGAAAGCCGATGGTGCGCGGCGAACATAATGGCCTCCCAAACCGAACCTTCATTGCATTCGGCGTCGCTCAGCAAAACGAAAACGCGGCGCGACGAACGGCTCAACTTCGCGGCCAGCGCCGCTCCGGCGCCCATTGAAAGTCCCTGCCCCAGCGAACCGGTCGAAAAATCCACGCCCGGCAACACGCTCTCAGGATGCACACCCAACATGCTGCCATCTCCGCAAAAAGTATCCAGCTCTTCCCGGCTGATCCAGCCTTTCAAAAACAGCGCGGAGTAAAGCGCCAATGCCGCGTGTCCTTTGGACAAAACGAAACGATCCCGCTCCGGATCCTTCGGCGAAGGAAGATGCAGCACCTGACCGTAAAGCGAGGCGATAATGTCGGCAATGGAAAGCGCCGAGCCGATGTGACCGACCCGAGCGCGCTTCGATTGCTCCAGGATAATTCGTCTGATCTTCAACGCTGATCCAATGTACGACATGTCATTCCTTCAAATCTTTGTTGGTATTTGGCCAAATGCTGACAAGTAAGTATGAGACCACAAACAACCAGGCATTTAGACAGGATGACCAGGATTTCTTCAGGATTGACAGGATAACGTTAAAGCGTTGTTGGCAAGCTTTTGGGGTGATTCTGTCAATCCTGTCACAAATCCTGTCATTCCTGTCTATGCCACATTGATTTGGTAAACACTACCAATTCGCCGATTCTTCCAGTTCGGGAGTGCGATGGGCATTGTTCTCCCGGCATCAACGAACCGCTTCGTGCCCGCGACAGGCATCAGCGATAACCTGTTCCATTGCCTCCGCGAAATAACTCCGAACGGAGCCATTCGCCGAAAGCGGATTGGCATCGCCTGAAAAGGAAGCGGGAGCGGTCGGCGATGATGAAGCGTCAAGCCCCAAACCGTAATGAATCACCTGATGGCAGCCGTTCCGCAGCCAGTCGCGGTAAAGATCGGCAATGGCCTGAGAGGAAAACAAAACCACGCCGGCTGCGGGCAATGATTCCGCGATGAGCGGAGTACGACGGATTTCCTGCCGCCCCTCTTCAGCTTCGTGAATCCACCAGGTGGAAGGTTTGCCGCAGGCGCGAGCGGCGATGATCGCGCGCCAGGGTTTGAGCGTATTGACCAGCACACCATCGTAGCCCGACGCCAGGCGAACAGTGGGACGCACATCCAACAGCAAATGCGGTTCAATCAGCACTTCAATGCCGCCCGCTTCATAAGCCGCCCGCAAAGGCCCGTCTTTGGCCGCAAGCACTGTCAGGGCGTAACCAGCGCCGCGCAACCGTCCGGCCAAGTTCAGTAATGCCGCCGAAGCGCCGTCGGAACTCAGGTCTGGACTAACCAACAACAGCTTACGCACTGCCGAAGCCGCCGCGTTATTTGCCGCATTATTCATTTGATAAAGCGCCTGCACCTGCGGCCAGTCCGCCGTTTGCGGCACTTCCAGCCCGGGATGGAAGGGCGAAATCAAACCGAACAATTGCAGAATGCGTTCCAACCTGACCAAAGGCGTTTCTTCCAGCGGCGGCTTGCAACTCGGCACGACGCTTTCGGTGGAAAGGTTTGGGTTGAAGAATGAATCTCCTTCGCGAATCCAGGGCAGCATTTGCAGCGTGGCGCGCAAGATGTCCGCCGGCGGCATGGAGAAACCGCGAGTTTTCCCTTCGTGGTGAAGCACGTTCGCAAAGGGCGTGCAAACTACACGATAACCGTGCGTCACTGTGCGCAGGCAAATTTCGACGTCGCTATAAACCAGATCGTAAACCTCATCGAAGCCGCCCACGGCCTCGAAAATTTCGCGCTTCATCATCAGGCAGGCCCCCGTGATGGCATTGAAGTTACGATAAGCGCCGGTCGCGCCGAAAAAAGTGTAGGTGTAATCATTGAGGCCGTCGAAAAGATGGCTGCAATGTCCGCCCAATCCCATAATCACGCCGCTGTGCTGAATGGAGTTATCCGGTCGGGTCAGTTTGCAGCCCACAACGCCTATGCCGGGGTATTGCGCCCAGCTCGCCAGTTCCGTCAGCCAATCGCGGCTCAATGCCTGAGTGTCGTTGTTGAGAAACAGCAGCAACTCGCCCGTCGCGAACCGCGCCGCGTAATTATTGACGGCTGAAAAATTGAATCGCTCGGAGTATTGCAAAATGCGCACGCGCGATTCGCCGCCCAGCGATTCGTAGTATTTCCAGGTCTCAGGATTTTTGCTGCCGGTATCAACCACCAGCACCTCGTAATCCGCGTAGTCCGTTTCGTAAAGAATGGAGTCCACGCAAGGCCTGAGCATTTCCAGCTTGTCTTTGGTGGGAATGATGATCGAGACCTTCGCCCCTGTGTTCGGAAGCAGCACGCGCAATTCTCCGACTCTGGCAAATTCCACGCGCGCGCCCTTGATGCCGAGTCGCTCCAGATGGTCGCCGACACAGCGTATCTGACTCTGAAAAGCCCAGGGTTTGGCATCAATACTGTGAGAAGCGGAAGTAGGCATTTGCCGCCAGTGGTAAAGCACTTTGGGAACGTGCGCCAAACGCTGCGTGCGTTCCGTGCAGCGGAAAGCCAGATCCCAATCCTGCGCGCCGTCAGTGTCGGGGTTGAAGCCGCCCACTTCTTCGACCAGGCTACGCCGAAAGATGCTGTGCATCAGGAAGTTTGAATTAAGCAGCCCTTCCGGCGACCAGGCCCCTGGCTTGAACCAGGGACTGTGCCGCTGTTTGCCGTCCTCGCTGATTTTGTCCTCGTCGAAATAAACGATGTCACAGTCCGGCGCTTCATTCAGTTTGGCCACGACCTCGAAAAGCGCGTTGGGTGCCAACAAATCGTCGTGGTCGAAAATCGCTATGAAGTCTCCGCCGGCCAGATTCAACGCGGCATTGGAATTCCCGGAAATGCCCAGGTTGGAACTCAGGAATTTGAACTTGATGCGCGAATCCCGCGCGGCGTATTCGCCCACGATTTCGCGCACTTCGGGATTCTGAGAAGCGCCGTCCGCCAGACACAGTTCCAAATGATCGTAAGTTTGATTCAGCACAGATTCGATGGCTTCGCGCAGAACCGTGCCGGGAGTGTTGTAAAGCGGCGTAAGAATGCTAATCAGCGGGCGGTAAGCGAAGCCGGCGGAAGTTTGACGCTGTTGTTCAAGTTCGGACGCGGTCAGACGCTGATCTTCAATCCACTGCTCATAAGTGTAAGCAGGGAGTTCCTGAACCGTCCCGTTAGAGGCTTCAAGCGTGGAACGCTTCATGGCGACTTTGGCCAAACGGCGCA
>CAZRXE010000689.1:0-4733 GCA_964603695.1 uncultured Heliomicrobium sp. | reverse complement strand
CCAATTCCATTGACCGGTCCAGAAGTTCAGGATCAGAAAACTCATCGCTGCCGTCGTCCTGAGATCGCAACACGTCCACACCGCGTTTTTGCAAACCCTGTAGGATGGCGATATTGACGTGGACATCGAAGTACAGTTTGAGGCTCAAGCCGCTTTCTCCACTTCTTGTTCTTGACGTTTCAGCCGCGCCAGTAATTCGGCTTTGCTCAGTTGTTTCGAGGCCGCGCGCAAAGCTTCGGCTTCGGTTACTTGTCGTTCAATTTCCGCGTCGAATTCGGCTTGATGCGCCCAATAATAAGAAAGTGCGGCGTGAATTTGCGCCAATGACAAATGTGGATGCTCGCGATGAATCGTTTCCGCGTTCCAGCGGTGCGCAACCCAGTCAAGCGCCACTTCAATCACTTTTGTGTTGGAATCTTTAATCCAGGCACGCCCGCACTCGTCCAATTCCAACATGGTTTCCGTAATCGGTTGTCTCACAACTGCAATCGCTTGCTCCATTGTTACGCTCATTTGTTACCTCCTGAATTCATGCCTAACACACCCATCTTTTCCGATCCGGCAGACCTTATCAATTCCTCTTCGTAAATTTTGGCCGAAATTACGGCCTCGTGCATCGTCATCAACGTGCAAAAGATCAATCCGGGCCGTCCGTCCAGAAAGCCGCGTTTGATAAAGTACATCCAGACGAAGCGCAGCGCTGGGCGAAAGGGGAGCCGCGCCCACATCCGTTTGATGAAGCGTTTGCGTTCCAGCGGCGAACCGAACAGCGAGGCGTTGATGCTGCTTGACGTCACAACGCCGCCGGCCAGATTGGCGTAAACCTTCGCGTCCCAATTCGAGTAACGATTGTGGCGTTCGATGAAGTGATAAATGCTTTTGAAATCTTCGTGCAGCAAATCGTGTTTCAGATACGCCGACTGGCCGTTAAGCACGACGTGTTCGTGGACTTCGACATCGCCGGCGTTTTCCACGTCCTCGGCTTCCAGCTTTTCAAAGCGCCCCAGCCTATGTTTGAACAGCCGCAGGTTCCAGCTTGGATACCATCCGCAATGTTTGATCCAGCGGTTCAGAAAAATCAGGCGTCGGTTGAGGTAATAACCGTCGGCGTGATGGCCGCGTTGAAACAGCGCGCGAATTTCCGTTTCCAGTTCAGGCGTCACGCGCTCGTCGGCGTCAATCAGCAAGACCCATTCGTGTTTGAGCGGCAGGTTTTGGAGCGACCAGTTTTTCTTTTTCGGAAAGCCGCCGGCGTAATCGAACTGCGCGATGCGCGCACCAAATTGCGCGGCGATTTCGCAGGTGTGGTCGGCGCTGTGCGAATCCACCACCCAAATCTCGTCTGCCCAGGCCACGCTTTGCAGACAGGCGGCGACGTTCCGCTCTTCGTTTTTGATCGGCACAATCACCGAAACGGGAAGTTTGTCAGGCTGTGTATTCATTTTGAATTTGTCGCCGCGCGGCGGATCAACGCTTCCAATCCGCGCACGTGTTCATCCCACGAAAACTTCCGGCTGCGTTCCAGTCCCGCCGTCTGCAACCGTTCGCTCAATCCTTGATCGGTCAGCACGCGGACGCATTGCTGGGCCAATTCGACTTCGTTGAAAACGCCGAAATACACCGCCGCGTCTTCGCAAATTTCGCGATGCACTGGCAGGTTGGCGGCAATGACCGGCGCGCCCGAAGCCATCGCTTCGACCAGCGGATGACCGAAGCTTTCCGCGTAAGACGGGCAAACAAAGGCGTCACACAATGGATAAAGCCTATGCAATTTGCTGTATTCGACCGCGTTGAGCATGGCGATGTCTTTGCGCACGGCCAGCAGATCAATCAACTTCGCCGCCGCCGTTGCGTCGTAATCACCGTAAACCGCACCGCGCCGGATGTCTGTGGTCAGCACCAATTGCACATCTAGATCGCGCTCTCGCAGCTTGGACTCGATGATCGGCAGTGCGCGAATCAGCGTCTCGAAGTTGCGGAAATAGTTGTAGTGACTGACGTAGAGCAATCGGCGGCAGTCTGGATTCAAGTTAAGCTTGCCCAGCAAAGCTTCCGGCAGCGGTTCCTGATCGGCTTTGAAAGCTTCGGCGTCAAAGCCGAAACGCAAAGCTTCGACTTTGACTTTATGCAAACCGGTTGTTGCCTTGATGCGATTGGCAAAGGCCGCTGTCGGTGCGACGTTGATCATTGCCTGTTTGATGGATTGCCGCGCCAGCCGGCTTTTGGCTTGGTGGGTGAACAGCAGTTTGTACAGCTTGCGCCGCTGCAAATCCGCCGTGAATTCCGGCGAAAAATACAAGTCGTTGCGATTGAACAGAATTTGCGGAACAGGTGCATTGAACATCGCGAAGTTTCCCAGCGAAAGCAGCACGTCAGCGCGCCGCGCTTTCAACAGCGAACGCAGCGCCGTCTGTTCCCACCACATTCGCGCCGGCGTGCCGCTGCCGGGCGAAGTTTCAATGCTAACGTGCTTACCGGCCAGCGGTTGATAGGCTTTCAAAAGCTCCGGCGGAACGAAGACGGTGTAATGATGTTCGGCGCTGTTGCCAAGTCGCGGTAGCACGTTTCGCAAATAGGTGATGCCTCCCCCGGCAGTCGAAGCCAGCGCGTTAATCAATACGGCGCTCACCGTTCTTTCACCGCCACGAATTGCAAAATCGCCGCGTGTCGCAACAGTCGTTGTTCCGCTGCTTCGGCGCTTTTCAGTTTGACGCCCAGCAAATACAGCTTGCGATGCAGCCGCCCCAGCAGTTTGTTTTTCGGCAGCCCGAAGTAGATTGAGCCGGAATGCAGTTCCCACAACGATTCGCCAGGATAAAGATTCAGCACACGCAAACCGTTCAGCGTCAGTAAACGGTACAAGCCCAGATGCGTGTGATGGTATTGGCTGTCGAAATGTTCGGCTTCCAGAAACGAGCAATTGCCGATGAAGAATCCGCCGGGTTTCAACACGCGATGCACTTCCTGCACAACCAGCGGCGGACAATAAACGTGTTCCAACACCGCTGTGGAAACGACGACTTCCACGCTTTCAGATCGCAGCGGGATGCGATGGCAATCGGCAACGACATCCACGTCGGCTTCGCCGGGGCCGCGCTGCCCGCTGTTGAAGGAAATGTCGAGCGCAATGTAATCGTAACCCAGCGGTTCATAAGTCTGCCGGTTGCCCTGCCCGGAACCCAGGTCGAGCAAAAAGCCTTTGTTGTGATTTTCCAGCAACGGAAACTTATCCGCCGTTTCGCGAAACCAGGGCGGTGTTTGTGCGGCGGACTTCGGCGGTTTCAAGACTTCCGCCGCCGGGCGGCATTCAATCGGGATTTCAAAATTTAGGGTGCGTGGGACAGAGGGCGCGTGCGTCACAAAATCAGGGATGCCTTTAATGACAGGGACTTGCCAGCCTGCGCCCGTCAGGGAGTTGCCATTGAACTCAAGTTGCGCGCCGTCCGGCTGATCGGGAGAACATAACAATGGCAGTAACTTAGAGTGTTTCAGCATTCGTTTATTAAAACCTTGTACCCGATCCGGCGGTTCGCGCGGCGAGCAAGATACTCGCGTATCCAGGGTCAGCTTGTTTTGCGTTCAAGTTGTGGTTGCAGGCGACTATAACGCGGTTTGGGAATGACACCCACTGCGTTGAGAGGTTCGCGCGCGGCAGCCGGTCGCCAGGCCCAGCGCGCAACCACGCCCGCCGCCGGTGCCCAGTAGAGCAACGAAATCAGATTGCCGACCGAAAACATCCAGCTTTCAAAAAATGCATTGATGGTTCCGGCGGCGAAAATCGAAATGAAGACGGCGTTGATGTTGGCTTCCAGCGGTTCGCTGCGCTGCCTTATCAATGCCACGCACTTTGCGCCGATGGCGTAAAGAATCAGCAGCAGCAACAGCAAACCCGGCAAACCCAGATCGCCGAAAATTTCCAGGTAACTATTGTGCAGCGAACGCCCGGCTTCCTTATCGCGAGTGAAGGGAAAGGCCAATAGGTGCGACGCCGCAAAGCCGTAGCCGGTCAGCTTGCGTTTCCAGAATTCCGGCCATACGCCCACCCACATTTTCATCCGCTCTTCGCTGGCCATTTGGGAAGAGAGGTTTTTCGATTGTTCAATTCGCCTGACATCTTTGACGACAAAGGTGGCGATGTCGTTTTGCACCGACTGCGAAAACGCCAGCACCAACAACAGGCAAACCGCTCCGGCGGCGATTCGCAACCGGTTGCGGACGTCTATCACAAAAAAGTAAATCGTCGCCGCCAGCACAGAAGAAGCCACGCCGTTGCGCGAATTGGCCACCCATTGCCCTCCGAAAATCAGCAGCAGCAGCGCGCCATCCATCCATTTTTCCCAACGCTTTTGCGCCACGACTTTCCAGTGAAACAGCACATAAGGCGTGACCAGCGCCGAAAACGCCGCCAGCATGTTCGGATTGCCGAAAAAACCCGCGAACTGCGCTTCGCCGTATCCCATCACCGTGATGCCGTAACCCAGGCCGGTCAACAGCATTAGCATGGCGGGCGCGATCATGATCCAGGCGGCGTAATACTTCAGTTGAAACAGCCGCAGGCAGTTGACGCTGCTGAAAAGATGAAAGCTCATGCCTTTCATCACCGCGAAGGCCAGCACCGCGAAGCTGACTGCGCGCAAAAACGAGTAATTGAAATCCTCCGCCTGAAACGCCGACGCCAACATTACGAAGAGCAACAGCGCCACCAACGTCACCAACTTTGCGTCCTGACGAAA
>CAZRXE010000688.1:0-1875 GCA_964603695.1 uncultured Heliomicrobium sp. | reverse complement strand
CAACGAATGGATAGTGTATTTCGACCGTTACCGCGACCATCGCTACGGCGCGGTGAAATCCGCTGATCTGAAAAACTGGCAGGACGTTTCCGATCAACTGATGTTCCCGAAAGATTTTCGTCACGGCACGGTGTTCAGCGTCAGCGCCGAGGTGCTGGCTCGATTGCGAGAACACGAAGAAAAGAGCGTGCAGCTTTTTCTGATCGGCGATTCGACGATGGCGGACAAACCGCTCGCGGATAATCCCGAACGCGGCTGGGGGCAATTGCTGCCTGCGTTTTTCGGCGACGGCGTGGCCGTCAAAAATCACGCAATGAATGGACGTAGCACCAAAAGCTTCATTGACGAAGGTCGCTGGGACGCCGTGTTGAAAGATTTGCGCGCGGGCGATTGGGTGTTTATCCAATTCGGCCACAACGACGAAAAGAAAGAAGACCAGACGCGCTACGCCGCACCGCACGACGGTTATCGCAAAAACCTGACGCGCTTTGTCGAAGAAACGCGCAAGGCCGGCGCGCATCCAGTTTTGTTCACGCCGGTGATGCGCCGCCGTTTTGATAAAGACGGAAGGTTTTTCGACACGCACGGCGAATACCCTGACGCCGTGCGCACGCTGGCCAAAGAATTGAACGCACCGCTGATTGATTTGCACCGCTCAACGCAAGGTTTGATTGAGCAGCACGGTGCTGAAGGTTCAAAGAAGTTGTTTCTGTGGATCAAACCGGGCGAATACAAATCCTTGCCGAATGGACGGCAGGACGACACTCACTTTTCAGAATACGGAGCGCGTGCAGTTGCCGCGCTGGCTGTGGCAGGCTTACGCGAATTGAAGTTGGAATTAACCAGATTTCTGAAGTCTTCAAACTAAACCGGTGGAAAAATGAATAAGCAAAATCCTCTGTCGCGCCGCTTCCTGTTGTTATTGGTCTTTTGCGGCGCGCTTTCCATTTTTAGCAATGGCATCTCGCAATCTCAAACCGGCAAGAGCGTTGGTTGGGCGCAAGTGCCCGCGATTCTGGCGCGCATCAAAGCGCCGAGCTTTCCTAATCGCGATTTCGACATCACGAAGTTCGGCGCAGTGGCTGACGGCAGAACGGAAAACACCGAAGCCATTCGCAAAGCCATTGAGGCTTGCAACAAAGCGGGCGGCGGGCGTGTCGTCGTGTCGGGCGGTGTCTTTCTGACGGCGGCAATTCACCTGAAAAGCAACGTCAATCTGCACATTGCCGAAGGCGCAACGCTCAAATTCATTCCCGAACCGGCGAAATATCTGCCGTTGGTGCTGACGCGATTTGAAGGCACGGAATGCATGAATTTCTCGCCGCTGATTTATGCCTTCGAGCAACAGAATCTGGCCATCACAGGCAAAGGCGTGCTGGACGGTTCGGCGTCAAACGACAACTGGTGGGCGTGGAAGCGCACTGGCAACGACGATGTCAAACGGTTGTTGGAATTCAACGACAAAGGCACGCCCGTGGCCGAGCGCATCTTTGGCGAAGGCCACAAGCTGCGCGTCAATTTCATTCAGCCTTACCGCTCGCGCAACATCCTGATCGAAGGCGTGACGATCAACAATTCGCCGATGTGGGAAATCAATCCAGTGCTTTGCACGAACGTGACGGTGCGCGGCGTGACGGTGGACAGTCACGGGCCGAACAACGACGGCTGCGACCCGGAATCCTGCAAGGACGTGTTGATTGAAAACTGCATCTTCAACACGGGCGACGATTGCATCGCCATCAAATCAGGCCGCAACGACGATGGTCGCCGCATCGGTGTGCCATCGGAAAACATCATTGTCCGCAATTCGACGATGAAAGACGGACACGGCGGCGTGGTGATGGGCAGCGAAATTTCCGGCGGCGTGCGCAACGT
>CAZRXE010000687.1:0-14836 GCA_964603695.1 uncultured Heliomicrobium sp. | reverse complement strand
TGTTGTTGAGCGCATTGGCCGCGCAGTAGACGCAGGTCTCTGCGCAGCCTTTGCCAGTCCAGATATAACTATTGAGAACGCTGGTGTCGCTGATGATCTCTTCCAGGTCGTCTATCAAAACAAGATCGCGCAGGTGCTTTTCGCTCTGCACATATTGTTTGATCACAGGGATTAGCGTTGTGTCGCCCTTCATTGCCGCATTGATCGGCGTCTGGCCGGTGACTAGGCGATAGAGTGGCTCTTCGCCATCGCCGCGGATGACGACATCGAAGTCCGTCTGGTTGACCAGATCAAGGGCGAAGAACGAAGCGGTGTAGCCACCGGTAATCGTGACGATGCTGGGGTCAAACTTCTTAACCAGCTTGGCGATGTGGGTGGCGGAATAGAGCGTGTCCCACCATTTGCACGAGATGGCAACATACCTGGGGCGATGCGTCGCCAGTTCTGTTTCCACTGTTTCGGCAAAGTGTGCGTGATTGAGCGGTACAATCCGCACTTTCACGCCCCGCTGATGCAGATAGGAAGCCAGCCACAATAAAGCGTTGTTAAATTTATGAAACTTGCCGTTGGAATAGCGCGGCGGATTAAAAATAATAATGTCCATTGGTAATGTATTTCCGACGTTCTATTTTGTGTGTGCTTCAAAACTTGGTCTTTTATGCAGTCCGGTGGTGGAGGCCTTGTCCATCAGCCCAACTCTCTTTAGGGTGACGCCGGAACACCCATTCAAAGATCGGAGTGGCCATCAGCGTTGTCACGATTGCCATCAGCACCATGACCGTGAACATCAGCGGGGTGACGATGCCGCGTTCCAGGCCGATGTTCAGGATAATCAGTTCCATCAAGCCGCGCGCGTTCATCAGCGTGCCAATCGCCAGCGCGTCACGCTGCGGTTCGCCGCACCAACGCGCCGCCGCCCAACAGGCAACGCCTTTCCCCATACAAGCCGCCAGCAACGCCAGCAAGGCGACGAAACACAGGAACAGCGTATTGACCAACGTGATCCGCGTGTTCAAGCCGGAATAAACGAAGAACATCGGCAACAAAAAGGTCGTCACCAGCGGCTCCATTTGTTTCTGGACTTCTTTGGCGAAAAGTCCGCGCGGCATGGCCGCTCCCATAATGAAAGCTCCGAAGACTGCGTAAATGCCTATGCGGTCGGTGAACCAGGCGCCCAGCATGACCAAAATCAGGGTCACTGCCAGCAAAGGTTGAGAGACTTCGCCGTCGCGGTCGGCGATTTTGCCCAGGATGGACAAAGGTTTGCGGCCGATGGTCAATAGTCCGGCGCAATAAAGCGTTCCGCCGCCAATTGCCAGGAGGGCGATGTTGGCATCGCCGCTGAAACTGGCCAGTACCAGCGCAAGCACGCACCAGGCCGCGCCGTCGTCCAGCGACCCGGCAGCCAATGCCAGCGTGCCGAGCGAAGTCCCGGCCAAACCGCGTTCGCGGATGATGCGCGCCAGCATCGGAAACGCCGTAATCGCCATTGACGCCCCGGTGAAAAACATCGCTTCCCAGGTCACGGTGCTTGCGGAGAAAAAGCCGCCCGCGTTAATCAGGTAATACCCAAGCACGGCTCCCAATCCCATCGGAACCAGAATGCCGGAAAGCGAGACCGCCGCCGCGCTCCGCATCCGATTGCGAATCAGGTCAAGGTCGAATTCCAGTCCGACCAGAAACATATAAAGCACCAGTCCGACCTGGCAGACGGCGAAAAGAATGCTTTTTGACGCGGGAGGAAAGAGAAAGGCATGAGCGTTCGGCAGCAACAATCCAAACAAGGACGGCCCCATCAAGACGCCGGCGATCATTTCCGCCACGACTTGCGGTTGCCCCAAACGGCGCGCGATCCATCCGACGATTCTACAAACCGTCAGGATAAACGCCAGTTGCAAAAAAAAGAGCACGGACAGTTCGAAGGGGGACATTCAAAAAATCCTATCAAGTTAGTCAAAATCTACTTCGCTCAAGCCAAACGCTTCTTTTAACGCTTGAAACCGATCCGCGAATGGATCCAGGTTATTTCTTGCCGACAGAAAAACGTCAAGTTGATGGCTGAGCATCGTCAGTTCGGGAAAGTCTTTGTCCCGGCCCAGCTTCACGCGCAACCGCACGCCATCCGCCAGCTCGATCCATTTCTGATTGCGTTCGCCGTCCTGCGATAACTGCTTGACCGCGCCTTGTTGGACTGCTCGCACCATGGGGCTGTCCCATTGGCGGCTGCCCAGTGCTTGTTGTAACTGACGGCGTTTGCTCTGCAAGGCGACCAACTCTTCCCTGTAGGAATTAAATTGGTCGGTAAACTCCGGCTGCGATAATTTGCCCAATTCAGCCAAAGTGATTCGCAACTCCCGCGCGACTTTGTGCTCGCTGACGACCATTTCCTGAGCTTGCGGGCTTAAGGTTTTGAACATTTTGCCCAAGGCCAGCGCTTCGTCGCGTTGGCCTGCATATGGCATCGGAGCAAGGTGTATGCAGCCTGAAGAGAGCGCGCTTAAAGCGATCATCAACACCGATTGAAACCGTGAAAGTCGAATCTGAAGGCGCATATCACTTCACGTCCGGCGTGTTGCCCAACAACAGCGGAAGGTCGCCTTTGGCTCCGATCACGACGATTTTCGCGTTCGGTGATTTCGCCAGTTCCAGTGTCGCATCAATGCCTTTCCACTGGAGTACACTTCGCGGGATGCCGGAAACGATCCTGGCGTACTCCTGCAATCCCTTTGCCTCTTCCTGTTTCTGTTTTGCTTTTTCCCGTTCCTGCTGCACGTCGAAGACGGCTGCCAGCGCGTTTTGTTCGGCTTCCACTTTATTCTGGATTGCCGTCTGCACCTGTTCCGGGAGTTTGATGTTGAACAGGGCGACATCCTCTATTTCCAGGAATTCGCCGCCGATCAATTGTTTTGTGTTCTCAAAAATCCGGTTGACCGAAGCGCCGGTTTCAGAGCCGTAAATTTCCTCCGCCAGAAACTGGCCGACGACTCTTTGCACTGAACTTTTCAATTGAGGCGTGACGAAAGCCGTCACATAGTCAGGGCCAAAGCGTCGGTGCAAATGCGGAACCATATCTGGAATCGGATGAAAACGGATTTGGGCGTCCAACGTGACCGCCAAACCGTTGCTGGACAGAACCGTCAGAGGCTGCACCAGCGTCTGGCTTCTGACCACATAACGATAGGATTTATCCCAGGGAGCGATGATGTGCAGCCCTTCTCCGCCGATCCGGTTGTGCTGGGTTCCTCCAAACAGGCGGTAATACACCACCACCACTTCACCCGTATCCACGGTCACGAATATGCGATCACGAAAAATAAAGGCTGCCGTCGCCAACACGATCAACGCGAGCGTCCATTTGGAAAGCCGAAACAGCCGCAGCAATCTGGACTTTCTGCGTCTTTCGCCGGAGTCTTCGCCGACTTCCGTTGTCGGTTCGCCCGCTTCGTCAATGGATGTTGCCGTCCGATCATCGCCAGTGTTATTCCCGGTCATAACTCAAAAACTTCCTCCGCGTTATTGCAATCTTCAAACATCCTCAAACATCCGCACGCTCCACAGGCACAATCCACCTCAACGAATTGTGGGGAAAAGAGCGGAAAGTCAGGATTATCACCTTCCGCTCTTTCTTAACTCTTATCCTGTTGTCGTTTATCCGTGGTGGTGGATTTAGAGCTGTCGGATGAGATGTTTAGCGGTTAAGCCGACGCCGGGTTCGTTGTGGCCGCGGATTCATCGGATTGGCGCAACGTTCCGCCCGCCTTTTTGAATTCGTTGATGAAGTATTCCGTGAACGCCTTCGGATCGAAGTTCAACAGGGTTCCGCCGCTCTCGAAATGCATGATGAAAACATTGCCGACTGCGCGCGTCAGGGCATACGCCAAAATCGGCGTAGCCACGAAATAGACCACGGCTCCGGCAATCGCGGCGGGAATTGACGCAATCGCGGCACCGGCTCCATGGCCAATCGCGCCCGGAATGACGGAGGTCAGTAACGAAACCAGCACGCCGCGAATTTGCTCTTTGCCGACTTTTTGATCGAACGCACGCGCGATGCGCCAGACCATCACTATCTGCACCGGCAGAATCGCCGCAAAGTTCAGTAAACCGCCGGGCAATAATCCGACCGCCGCCGCGATCTTTGAATGCCGACTCACGATCTGCATTGAATCGGTGACGGGATTGGCTGCCGGCAGTTCGGAATCAGCCGCGTCCTTGTCGGCTGCTTCCTTCTTTTCGCCTTTTGATCGTTTGGGCAGCCACGTCCGAGCCGACGCCAGGATTTGTTTTGGGCGTCCAAGCCGTCCGGCTGCTTTGGCTTCCAACCCCTCTGCGCGTTCCAGAGCCTGTCTAGCTTCGGCCAGCAAACCTTCATTGGTCAGCAGCAGGGCGTTTTCGCGCTCCGTCTTTGCTTCGGCCAGCCATTGGGCTTTGGATTCTTCCGCCTTGATTCGCTCGGCTTCTATCAACGCGCGCTTGGCTTCGGCATAACGCTCTTCGCGCAGATATTGCGCGGCTCGGTCTTGCGCCGATTTCAATCGCGCGGCGCGATCCGCAGAAGAGGTTTCAGAAGGCGTTTCCGCAGCGGCGGCGGATGGTTCCTGAACGACATCTTCAACCGCAATCTCTTCAACAATCTCTTCAATCGCTCCGGTTACAGTGGATGATTTTTTCATATTTACATGTCTCCTGTTATAGACCCCGCACTTCTTTGGCGAGTCTTTACAGTCTCTTTTTTAGGAATTTAACTTGTGAGATTAATCCGCCTGTTTGGCGATGGATTTCCAATTCAGCGATTCAACCATTGGCACTTGAACCTGAAATATTGAATTTTCGGTTCGGTAAATCGAAGGACTAGCTTTTAGCAATAAACTCTCAAGTAATCAATTAGCCATACTGGCTTTTAACTTTTTACCGCGACTTTTCTAGTATAAACACCAAATGGAACGAAGCAATACTCAATCCTACGTATTTAGAGTAAGTGGGATTGCGTAGGCTTCAGGCGGATGCGGCGAATTCGACTTTGTAGGTTTTGGCGGCGGCTTCGACAAAGCGTACAAGCTGCTCGCCTTCTTCGCTGAGCGCGGCGCGGTCTTTTTTCGTCAGCTTGTCGAAGGGCGTGATGACCAGCGTCGCCGCCGTTTTGTCTTTTTCGATTTTCCAAGCGCCGCGCACAAAACCGTCCACCAAAATCGTCGCCGCCACTCGCAAACCCGGCAGATAGACTTGCGAGCGATATTCGTCAGCCACTACGCGCGTGCGATTACTGTGCGATAGCAGCAGGTTGTCATATTCCGGCAGAAAGCGCACGGGCGCTGGTGTGTCTTCGGCGGGCAGTTTGATGTCGGGCAGGTCGAACAATTCCACGCGCCCTTCGCCGCGATAGCTTTGCAGTTCGGGCCGCAGCTTTTCAAAAACATCTTTCAGCTTCATGCCCAGCCAGGTTTGCGCGTCGGTGACAGAAGCCGGGCCGAAGGCGGCCAGATAACGTTTGACCAGTTCGGGCAACTGGTCTTGAGCGTAAATCTTGCGGCCAATCCACTCTTCGGCAAGAGTGAATTCGGGTTTGCTCGAATAGCTCCAACCGCCGGAAATCGGAACCTGAACAAGCGGAATGTGAGTCCGCACGGAATAGCGTAGCGGGCCGACTTCGACGCTGGGAAACAGTTGCGCGGCCCATTCGCTGATTTCGGCGAAGGTGCGCGGCTTTTCGGCGATGAACTTGCGCGCGGCGGCAAGCAGTTTGTTCAGATCGAATTCCGCGCCGAAGTTTTTGGCGATGCTGTTTGCGCCGGCTTCCAGCAAAGGCTGCATTGTGGTGCGAAAGCGGACGTAATTCTCAGCCGTGAACAAATGCAGCGTTCCGCGCATCAGCGTGGCTTTGACGATCTTGCGATTTTCGATTTCGCGGGCGAGGTCTTCGCGCTCGAAACCTTCCAGTCGCGTCCACAAACCGACGTAAGGCGCGGAAGCGAGTTGCGCTTGCAGACCGGTCAGCCGTTCGACTGCGGCCGCCACGGGCAGCGATTCGCGTTGCAACAGCATTTGGCGCAACAGCGTGGCGCGGTTGAGTTCGCGCAGTTTCAGGATTCGATTGGTCATTGGATTCCCAGGTAGAGACGCAAGATTTTGCGTCTCTACCTGGAACGCAAAATTTTGCGTCAAATGTAGAAATGTAGAGACGCACAAAGGTAGAGACGCAAAATCTTGCGTCTCTACCTATTTCCTGTTCAGTTGATCCAGAAACTCGTACCGTGCGCGCACGTTGTCGGCTTCGGCGCGAGTGTTCAGGTCAATAATCAGGCGTTGATTGGCTTTGAACAGTGGCCAGTTCGGCAAGCCTTTGCCATTCGGATTGCCGGTTTTGATGAAGTTGGCAAAGTACTCCTGCATGACCTTGGAGACCTTGTAATCGTCCGGCGTCCAGGCGTAGACCTTGTTGCCGTCCAGATTGCCCATCGCGTATTCGATTTCCGCCGAATGCACGGCACCGCGCGGAGCCGGACGCGGCGGGCCGGCGTTGGGTTGCGGATTGCGAATGACTCCGCCGGCCAGACCGGCTTGGGCATTGCCCATTTCCGGGCGCATCGCCGGGCGCGGGCGGTCGTAGCGGTAATAATAAGTCGGTTGGCCGCCGGTCCTGGTCGCCAGTTCCACCCATTTCCAGGTACTCAGCGAGATGAAACGGTCGCCGGCCAAATCGCGCGCGGCGTCCAGAACTTCGTTTTCATTCGAGGCGGGATAGAGCTTGAATATCTGCTCGGCTTTGCCCGGATAGAGGCGTTCCAGCGCCTTGCGATAATTTTCAACGGTCGGAGTTTCGCGTCCCAACACGCCTGCCGCGCCGGATTCCTCGGAGTTCGAGCCGGCCAGCAAAGGCACGCGCGCTTGTTCGCCCGCGAGAAAAATTGCTTCAGGCGATTTGGGGAAAAAGTATCCGTCCACGACCGGCGAAAAACGCGGCAAGCCTGGTTTGGCGGTCGCCTCCAGCAATTGATCGGCTGGCATGGCGCGCAAGGCAGCCAGAGTTTCCTTGCCAATCGCCTGCCCGAATTTGACGCCGTTTTGTTCGCCGTCAGCCAACGGCGCGGCGGACAATGCGCCCATGATCGAACCGCTTTCGCCGATGGCTCCGGCAATCAGATCTTTTGACAGCGGCGAGGCCATTTGCGCGCTGACGGCGATGGAACCGGCGGATTCTCCGGCGATGGTTACGCGCTTCGGGTCGCCGCCGAACGCTGCTATGTTTTCCCGCACCCATTTCAACGCCGCGTGCTGATCGAACAGCGCGTAATTGCCGGATGATTTTTTCGGAGATTCCTTGGTCAATTCGGGATGTGCCATAAAACCAAACACTCCCAGACGGTAACTGATCGTTACGGCGACAATGCCTTTGGTCGCCATACTTTCGCCGTCATAACGCGGTTCCGAACCATCGCCCGCCATAAAGCCGCCGCCGAAAAAGTAAACCAACACGGGCAGCTTTTGGCCTGCTTTCGCCGCTGTCCACACGTTCAGGTACAGGCAATCCTCGCTCATGCCGTCCGAGCGAAAATTCATGTCGCCGAAAATCGCGCGCTGCATGCAACGCGGGCCGAACTTTTCGGCTTTGCGAACGCCTGTCCAGTTTTTGACCGGCTGTGGCGGTTTCCAGCGTGAATCGCCAACGGGCGGCGCGCCAAAAGGAAGACCTTTGAAACTGCGAACGCCGGATTTTTCAAGTACGCCTTCGACCTTGCCGTTGGCCGTTTTGACCTGCGTTTGCGCGAAGGCAGTGGTGCAAACCACTGCCAGCAACACCACGCCAGCAAATAGAGTGCGCAGATAGTGGGTTTTCGATTTCATTGTTTGAAGTAGCTCCTTGTGAGATTGAACCGCAACCTAGCGCGGCTTCACAGCAGATTGTCGTCGGCAATGAATTTGACGGCCACCTACACGAATCCGCGAATGAAAAAGGATTTACCACAGACTACTAATCCCCGATAGTGTTATAGGAAAAAGCCGTGAGCGCGGGTGGTACTGTTTTTTCCTTCTCTTTTAACCAGGGAAGCGTGATTTGGTTTGTCCATTTACTGGAGAATCGGTAAGCTAACGGCATCTTCAATCGCCAATCCGGCGAAGCAAAACAAACGATCACGTAGTACTCCGAAAAATGACCCGACAACGACCGAGTGTCGGCGCAGGCTGGGACGAAAATCCGCAACCGGTTTGAATTCAGATTCAAGCAACGGCCCTTTCGCTAAATCCAATATTTGCCCGCCGAGGTGCGGGCAGGTTCAGTTTGTAAGGAGCACCCGATGAAACCCTTGTTCACGAAATTTTCTTCGTTCGCAATGGCTGCATTCCTAGTGATGGTTTGCGGCCTGACTGTTGTGGCGCAGACCACTTCCGGCGGCGGAACGCTGCAAGGCACGGTCAAGGATGAGACCGGCGCGGCGATTCCCAACGCCACGGTCAAAATCACCAGTCTGGCCACCGGCGCGGTTTCGACCTTTGTCACCACCAGCGCCGGATTGTTCGTGACGCCGACCATCAACATCGGCAAATACAAAGTCCGCATTGAGGCCACGGGCATGAAAGCCTGGGAAGGTCAGGTGCAGATTGAAACCGCGCGCGAAATTTCGATTTCGCCCGTGTTGGCCGTTGGCGAAGTAACGGAAACCGTCGTCATCGAAGGCAATATTGCGCCGCTCATCAACGCTTCCGAGCCGACCATCGGAAATACGCTGGATGCCACGCGCATCAAGGAACTGCCGATCAACGGTCGCAACATCAATGCCTTGCTCGAAGACACGGTTCCGGGTCTGGAAGCCATCATTGACGTGAACGGCGGCGTGCGCGCGGCAGGCTTGATGTCCTATTCGACCGATTACATTCAGGACGGCGCGGCATCAAATAACCGCGAATTCGGCGGATCGGGCATTATTCAGGGTTTGGAATCCATCGGCGAAGTGCGCGTTGAAACCAGCGCCTCTTCGGCCAAATACAACCGTCCGACTTCGGTCATCGTGACGACCAAAGGCGGGTCGAATCAGTTGCACTTCACGGCGTTTGAGACGCATCGCAACAACGGTTTCGGCGTGGCGCGCGCGCGGCAGGACGTTTTGTTCACTGGCGCGGAATACAAAGTGCCGACGTTGCTGCGCAATGAATACGGCTTTTCGGCCAGCGGCCCTGTATATTTGCCCAGATTCGGCGAAGGCAAACCGGCGGTTTACAACGGCAAAGGCAAAACCTTCTGGTTCTTTTCGCGCGAAAGTCTGCGGCTGAAACAGGGCATCACGCGCGATTTCGTCGTGCCGACCGCCGCCTGGCGGCAAGGTGATTTCAGTGGATTGACCGATAGTTTGGGGCGCGCCATTACGCTTTACGATCCGCTGACCACGCGCATTCAAACCATCAACAATCGTCAGGTTTCCGTGCGCGATCCGTTCCCGAACAATCGAATTCCGATCAGTCGCATCAGCCCGCTGGCCAAAGCGATTTTCGACATCACGCCGATGCCGACCGATCCGAACATCAATCCGCTGGTGGCCTCGAATTACCGCACGCCCGTGGCGACCAACGGTTTGCCCAACCGTCACGACGATCAAAACACTATTCGTCTGGATCACCGTTTCGGCGAAAAAGATAATATGTGGTTCAAGGTCAACGGCGGCAAAAACCGCGCCAACTTCCTGGGCACGGCGACCAACAACGGCGCGCCGACGCTGAACAACGAAGCCAACGTCACTTATTTGCCGATGGAAGGAATCACGGGCGGCACGAGTTGGACGCATTTGTTTTCCGCCAAGTTTTACGTCGAAACGCTCTTCAATCGCACCTGGCAAAGCACGCAAACCGTTACCGGCCCGGCCAGCGTGAACTACTCGCAGCGATATGGTTTGCCCAACCCGCTGGATGAAATCGGATTTCCGAACATTACCGGCAACGGTTTCATGAACTACATCGAAGGCGACAATCGCCGCGCGCTTTACACGATTGTGACCAACGCCGAACAGAACTATTCGCTGATTAAATCCAACCACAAGATCGAATTCGGCTGGCGCTGGAACAATCAACGCCAACACCTGCAACCGGATCAGGGTGCAATTTCGGGTTCGGCTGTGTTCAGTAGTCTGGCGACGGCTCTGCACAGCCCTACTTTGGGCAATGCCGCCACGCCGACGGCCGTTCCGCAAACCGGTTATGACGCCGCCAACTTCTTTTTGGGCGCGGCTTCGACTTACACCGTTGGTTTGAAGCGCAACTTCATGAAGCTGAACGAGCGATATTTCGGCTACTACCTGAACGACAGTTGGCGCGTGAACGACCGGCTGACGCTCAGTTCCGGCGTGCGCTGGGATTTGTACCCGGCCTTCAGCGAAAAGCACAACGCGATCAACGCCTTCGACCGCAAAACGCGCACTTTGTATTTCCCCGATCCGATCAGCGCCTATATCGCCAACGGCACGACCACGCAGAAGGTCGTGGATGCTTTCAAAGGCGTGGATGTGAAATTCGCGAGCGCCGAAGAACTCGGCCTGGATCGGAACATTTACAAATCCAATTTGTTCGACATCGGCCCGCGCGCCGGGTTCGGTTACAAGCTGTTTGACGGCAACAAGCAATTGGTCATTCGCGGCGGTTACGGTTTGTATATCTCCAACACGCCGATGCGCACTTTGCTGGTTCCGTTCTTCGGCTTGGCACCGTTCCGCGCGAACTTCACTTACAACCCGAACAGCGCCGCCCAAAGTCCTGACGGCATCAGCAACTATTTGCTGCGCACGCCGCAAACGATTTTCGCCGGCGTGAACTCAGTCAACGTGGTTGACGCCACAAATCCCGTCGGCATCGCTCGCGGAACGGCTGTGGCCGGCATGGACGAAAACCAGAAAAACCTGCGCATACATGAATGGAACCTGGCGCTGGAAAAACAGATCGGCAAATCCTCCGTCGTCCGCTTGACTTACACCGGCAAGCACGGCGTCAATTCCGACCAGCAGTTCAACATCAACCCACAGGCGAACGATTACATCTGGTACGAAACGCAAAAGCGCAACTTCCCGACCGGCGCATTCGCCAACGTCGCGCGCCGCGTCTTCGACCAGACGGCCTACACGAACATCATCATTTACCAGAAGACCGGTTACATAAACACTGCGGTCTGGTCGCTGGAATTCGAGCGGCGTTTCAGCAAGGGACTGGGTTTCCAGGCGTTTTACACAATGACCAACGCCTTGCGTTTGGCGGGCAACGCTTTCCGCGACGACACCGGCACGGTTCCCGATGTCTTTCTGCCAGGCACGGTGCCGACCAATCAGGACGAACTCAACCGCTTTCTGTTTTACGACCGCGACACGGCAGTTCCGAAACATCGAATCCGCGCCAACTGGAATTACGATCTGCCTTTCGGCAAGGGCAAATGGCTGGGCAAAAACTCCGGCGATTTCGTTAACTCTGTTATCGGCGGTTGGAAGATGGTCGGAAAGGTCGCCTGGCTGAACACCTGGTACGCTCGTCCAACCGGCCAATGGGGAGAATTCGGCAACTTCGAGATTTACGGCAAGAAGTACAAGATCACCGATTGCCGCGCCACGCCGGCAGCGGCGACAGATAAATCGCAAGAACGCTGCACGGACGGTTATCTGTGGTTCAACGGCTACATCCCGCAACGCTTAATCAACAGCACGAACGCCGCCGGATTGCGCAACGGCGTTTATGGTTTGCCCGCGAATTACAAACCGGCGCAGAAACCCCTCAACCCGTCGCCGCTGTTTGGCCAACCCGTCAGCACGGACACCAACGTCGTGAATGATTACGACACTAACGTCGTCTACATCCCGCTGACCAACACCAACGCGAACGCGACCTGCGCCGGTACGGATCGAACGAAATGGATCAGTTGCCAGCGCGTGGCTTTCGACAACGGACTGCACCCGTGGCGGAACCAGTACCACATGGGGCCGTTCAACTGGAACCTGGACGCTTCGCTGATGAAGTTCTTCCGCGTCAGGGAAAAGTTGGTATTGCGCGTCAACGTTGACGTTTTCAATGTGTTCAACCGTCAGGGCTTCAACGCGCCAAGCGCCGAAGGCATTTCCACACTCGGCAGTTCCTACGGTGGCAGCGGTTTCCGCCCGCGCCAGTTGCAGGGAACGCTGCGGCTGGAATGGTAAGTTGGCGGTTTGGTACGGTACCGCGCGCGTCAGCAAGCGGCAGTGACTGAACACCAACCGCTGGCTGACGCGCGCGGTACTGTACCGAAGTGTACCGAGAGGCACAGCATCAAATTCAATAGGGGAAGACAATGATCAAGAAACACAATGAAATCACTCGCCGCGAATTGATCTTCAAAGCCGGAGCCGGATTTTCCGGTTTGGCTTTGAGTTCCTTGTTGGACAAAGATGGATTGCTGGCCGCGACGCCGAACGAAAACGACGGCAACCCGCTGGCGCCGAAACCCGCGCATTTCAATGCCAAAGCCAAATCAGTCATTTTCCTGTTTATGTATGGCGGCCCCAGTCAGGTGGACTTGTTCGATCCCAAGCCGATGTTGACCAAAAATCACGGCAAGCCGCTACCGAATCTGGACAAGCTGGAAACCTTCAACAAAAACGGCAATCTGATGGCTTCGCCGTACAAGTTCAAAAAGTACGGCCACGGCGGCCTGGACATTTCCGAACTCTACTCGAACCTGGGCGGCGTGGCCGATGAACTCTGCGTGATTCGTTCGCTTTACTGTCTGAGCAACAATCATTCGCCCGCCATCTTCCAGATGAACAGCGGCAACATCCGCCCCGGCAGTCCGTCGCTTGGTTCGTGGGTGACTTACGGGCTGGGAACCGAGAATCAAAACCTGCCGGCTTACATTGTGATGTACGACTGGCGTGGCGGCCCGATTGGCGGCGCGCCTAACTGGTCTTCGGGTTTTATGCCCGCCGCGTATCAAGGTACGTCGTTTCGTCCGGGCACAACGCCGATTGTGGATTTGAACCCGCCCAAATGGGTTGACCCGCATTTGCAGCGACAGGAAATTGATCTGATCCAAAAGCTGAATCAGGAGTACCGCGAACAGCACGCCAAAAACAGCGACCTGGACGCGCGCATCGCCTCTTACGAACTCGCCTTCCAAATGCAATCGCACGCGCCTGAAGCCGTTGACCTCAGCAAGGAATCCGACGCGACCAAGAAGCTGTACGGCATAGGCGAAAAGCACACGGACTTTTTCGGCAAACAGTGTTTGACGGCTCGGCGATTGGTCGAACGCGGCGTGCGCTTCATCCAGCTTTATCACGGCGGAGGCCATCAGCAGGAATCCTGGGACGCGCATTTCGGCATTGACGAAAATCACCGGCTGCATTGCGTCGAAACCGATATTCCCATGACCGGCTTAATCAAAGACTTGAAAGCGCGCGGCCTGCTGGATTCAACTTTGATTGTCTGGGGTGGGGAATTCGGACGCATGCCGATGTCGCAATCCGGCATCGGGCGCGATCACAATCATTACGGCTTCACGATGTGGATGGCCGGCGGCGGCGTCAAAGGCGGCCAGATGATCGGCGAAACCGATGACTTCGGCTTGAAAGCCGTGATCGAGCCGTACTCGGTTCACGACCTGCACGCGACGATTCTGCATGCGATGGGATTGAACCATCGCAAACTGACTTACTATTACGGCGGGCGAAATCAGCAATTGACAAATTTCGGCGGCGATCCGATTTTGAAGGTGTTTGGTTGAAACATAATGACTGTAGACCTTGAAACCATTCGGGAACGTGTCGGGCGCGGCAATTATTTTGTCAAAAGCCATGCCGTGATTCATGCTTCCAAGGAAGGCTTTAACGAACCGCACATGGTTCAAGCCATTTTGAATGGCAAGATTATCGAGGTCTATCCGACTGAGCAGCGAGTTTTGGTTTGTGGGCAAGCAAACCTGACGGAATCCATCAGAATTTACTTGCACGTTGTGTGTGCAATGTTCCGACCCTGATTATGTTGATTTTGTTACGGCCTACATACCGGATGAGAAGCAATGGCAAATGCCGCCTTTCAGCAGGCGGCGTAACCATGTAAGGTAGCATTATGGAAACCAAACCAGTTCCGATTTGTAACCAACATAAGCAAGCCAAAGAGTGGCGTCAGGTTACGTTTGAATACAACGAAGACGGCATCTCCGTTCGTGTGCCGGGAATTTATGCCTGGGTTTGCCCCATTGACGAAGAACCGGCATTTACTCCGGACGCTGCCAACGAATTGATTTTAACAATGCGTGAATTGATCGAATCGGCAAAGCGCGCGCGCGCGCGGCGGTCAACGTTGACGGAATACATTGTTTCGGTTTCGCCTAGCGAACAACTTCGTCCGGCGGTCTGAGTCAGTTTTTCATTGGGAGAAGTCGTTATGCATTCAGAGAAGATTTCACGTCGAGAATTGATCTTTCGCGCCGGAGCAGGTTTTTCCGGTTTGGCTCTGGCTTCGTTGCTGGACAAAGACGGCTTGCTGGCCGCAACGCCCGGACAGCAAAAGCGCGCCAATCCGCTGGCACCAAAGCCCTCGCATTTTTCGACCAAAGCGAAGTCTGTCATCTTTCTGTTTATGTACGGCGGCGTCAGCCAGGTAGACACCTTCGATCCGAAACCCGACCTGACCAAACATCACGGCAAGCCGATGAACAAAGGCAAGGTGGATGTCTTTTTCGGCAATCCCGGCAATCTGATGGCCTCGCCGTACAAGTTCAAACCGTATGGCGAATCCGGCATCGAAGTTTCGGAACTCTATCCGTACCTGGCGAATTACGTGGACGAGCGGTGTTTGGTGCGGTCGGTTTATTCGACCAGCAACAATCATTCGCCCG
>CAZRXE010000686.1:0-2053 GCA_964603695.1 uncultured Heliomicrobium sp. | reverse complement strand
CGGGCAACCTCGGCAGGTTGCCCTACTCTTCAGAGGAAACAATCATGGGTCAATTACCGGCTTCCGTGCTTGCTTACTTAAGCCGTCTGGCGGCGGATCAGCGTTCGCCGGCGTTTGTCCTGACCGACCACGAAAGCCGCGTCCGCGAATGGGGCGGCGCGCTGTCCAATTACGGCATTGAAAATTTGCAGACAGGCGAACCGGTCGGCGAGCAAGTGTTTTTTCTCGAAGGCTTGTTGCCGCTGTCTGGCGAAGGTTTGATCCTGCCCTGCATGCAAACAGACTCAGGTCGTCCCGCCGACCTGCATTTGTTTTCCACGCCCGGCGGCGATTGCGCCCTGTTACTGGACGCCACCGCCAACGAACGTCAGCAACGCCTGATGCAGCAAAAAGGCAATGAGCTGAACCTGAGCTATCAGCGACTGGTCAAGGAAATTCAAAAGAAAGAAATCCTGCTTCATTGCATCGTCCACGATCTGGCCGGGCCGTTAATGGGCATCAAAGGCGGGTTTGAATTGCTGGCCGGCGAAAACATCTCGCCGCAAAACCGCAAGTTTCTGGAAATCGGTTTGCGTCAGGCCGAGCGGCAGGAAACCTTGATTCGCGAAATCCTCCAGGCCTTTTCCGCGGAAGTCGAAGCCGCCAAAACCTTCTCCGCCCGCCTGGATCAAGCACCGGACGCCGCCCGCGCCGCGCGCGAAGTGATAGAAGCTCTTTCGCCCGCCTTCGCGCTCAATCAAGTCAAACTGCAACTTGCGCCAGATTTCGATCCGAACCAAAACTGGAAAGTCGTCGGCGAAAAGTCCCGTCTGGAACGCGTGTTTTCCAACTTGATCGAAAACGCGCTGCGCTACAGTCCACCGAATGCCACAGTCACCGTAGGGTTTTATGACGAAGGCGACAACGTCCTGCTGGCCATTGACGACGAAGGGCCAGGCATCCCGCCTGAAATCGCGCCGACCTTGTTTGAAAAATTCGCGCAAACAAAAAAAAGCGGCGGCAAGATCGGGCTGGGACTTTATTTCTGCCGCATCACCGTCAAACACTGGGGCGGCGAGATCGGCCACGCGCCGCGCGAAAAAGGCGGAACACGATTCTGGTTCCGGCTCCCACGTCCGCAAGTTTCCTAACCCCTCACACGCCATTGGCTTTGCATAAGTTGCGCCAAAACCAATGCTGGAAGAACTACACTCCCAGTACCGAGCAGTTACAATTTGACAGCAAGTTTCACTTCCCCGTTAACACCTGGCTGCTTATTTTCCATTTGCCATATCAAATTTGAAATTGGCTATTGGCCGGCAAGATCGGCAATCAGTAACAAATGAAAAATTGCAACTGAGATATGGAAAATAAAAGAAGACTGTTCTCTACTTTTCAAGACTCCTGAAACTTGCCGATGTGGCAACAGCCCCCGCGTTTCGCCCCGTCCCGCTCTCCGCTCCCAGCTTTTTGACGCAAGTGCGGTACAATCCGCCCGCCGCGGCGTCCGAAAGAACTTCTGTTTGTATCTGCCGACGAGTGGACGCGCGGGTTCAACACACAACCTGAACTTTACAGCGGAGACCCTGACAAAAATGAAGTCAACGTCATTTACTGAAATGGGTGCGGAGACGAGTGCGACCACGAATGAGGAACAAACCTACGGTCGCGACGCAAAACGGAAAGAAGCCGAGGAAGCTTTGCGCGACAGCGAAGAGCGTCATCGCCTGACAACCGAGGCGCTCAACGGTTTGCTTTATGATTGGAACGTTGCCCGCAAAGTGGTCACTCGCTCCATCGGCATCAAAGAATTGATTGGTTATGACGCGGACGAGGTCGGCGTAAATCCGGCCTGGTGGAACGCGCGAATTCATCCCGAAGACAAGCAGCGGCTCAGACCTTTCGTCCGCAAGGAAATCGCTCGTCAGGCACCGACCGTTGAAACCGAATACCGCGTGCGCCATCGCGACGGGCAATGGATTTGGGTCAGCGACAAGGCGCGCATTCTTTACAACGAGCGCGGCAAGGTGCGCCGCATCATCGGCAGCACCGTGGACATCACCGAACGCAAACA
>CAZRXE010000685.1:0-5532 GCA_964603695.1 uncultured Heliomicrobium sp. | reverse complement strand
GCCCTTTCATCCTGCGCCGCACCAAAGAACAGGTCGCCAAAGACCTGCCGCCCAAACTGGAACAAACTCTCTTTTGCGAATTGGAACCGGCGCAACGCAAGCTTTATGATCAATTGCGCGAACATTACCGCAACACCTTGCTGGGCCGCATCGAACGCGAAGGCATCGCCAAAGCCAAACTTCAAATCCTGGAAGCCCTGCTGCGTTTGCGCCAGGCCGCCTGCCATCCGGGTTTGGTGGATCAGGCGCGCACAAAAGACCCCAGCGCCAAACTGGACATGCTGTTGCCTCAATTGCTGGAAGTGCTGGACGAAGGCCACAATGTGCTGGTCTTTTCGCAATTTACCAGCTTCCTGGCCATTCTGCGTGAACACCTGGATAGAGAAGAAGTCGTTTACGAATACCTGGACGGACGTACGCGCGACCGCCAAGCCCGCGTCGAACGCTTCCAGACCGATCCCGACTGTAAATTGTTTTTGATTAGCCTGAAAGCCGGCGGGCTGGGCTTGAATCTGACGGCGGCGGAATACGTGTTTCTGCTCGATCCGTGGTGGAACCCCGCTGTCGAAGCTCAGGCCATTGACCGCGCCCACCGCATCGGACAAGTCAATCAAGTCTTCGCCTACCGCATCATCGCGCGCGGCACAGTGGAAGAGAAAGTGTTGGAATTGCAAAACACCAAACGCGATTTGGCCGACGCTATCATCAGTGCCGACAACAACGTCATTCGCGGTTTGGGCAAAGAAGACTTGGAACTGCTTCTGTCTTGAATGCAGTAATGTCTAATATTTCATTTCCGCCGGCAGATTTCCTGACAAAACTCCTACCAAAGAATATTTCGGCTTGTGTAACCACTTGGTTTCAAGTACAGTATTTGAAACTAGGTGGTTACGTATGGATTTAAGAAGAGATGTGTTTCAGGCAATAGCAGACCCTACTAGACGGGCGATTCTGTTGTTGCTTTCCACACAGGCATTAACTGCTGGAGCAATCGCGGCCAATTTTGATTCCTCGCGCCCGGCTGTTTCCAAGCATCTGCAAATTCTGACAGCTTGCGAACTTGTTTCGCAGGAACAAATCGGGCGGGAGATTTATTACCATTTTCAGCCTGAAAAGATGAAAGAGGTAGACGACTTTATCGAACCTTTCAGACAGCTTTGGGAGCAAAGGTTTAACCAGTTGGATAACTTGTTATCCGCAATAAGGGAGCAAAAAGATGAAAAGTAGTTTGTTATTCGATTTCACCGTAGACAAATCAACAAAAACGGTACTCGTAATCAGAGAATTTGCTGCCGAGCTTTCGCTGGTATGGGATGCTTTTACTAAACAAGAAATCCTTGACCAATGGTGGGCCCCTAAACCCTGGGCATCAAAAACAAAGTATATGGATTTCAGCGTTGGTGGGCGAAGATTTTACGCAATGGTCAGCCCGGAAGGACAAGAGCGTTGGTCAATTCAGAAATATACTTCCATCAGTCCAAAAAACAATTTCAAGTTTTTTAACGCCTTTGCAGACAAAGATGAAAATACTGAATTGCCTGGTTCTGATTGGGATTTGAATTTCAGCGAGCAAAACGGAACTACAACAGTTCGTGTTGTTATTACAAACGAATCCCTTGTCCGTATGGAAAGGATGATCGAAATGGGCTTCACTGAAGGGTTCAAAATGACATTGAACAGCCTGGAAGAGCTGTTGACGGAGTTGTCGAAACAAGCTGAGTCAATGTAATGAGAAAAGTAATTGCCTGTGAATTTATGACGACGGCGAGGTAAAAACAGGCTTTCATCAGATAGCAGAGAATTAGCAGGAGAAACATGAAGATTGCAACTTTTGTTCTGATGATGCTTCTGTCGGCTGTCGTATTTGGACAGCAAAAACCGACTACGGGCTATGCGCCGGTCAATGGACTCAAAATGTATTACGAGATTCACGGGAACGGCGAGCCTGTGCTATTGCTCCACGGAGCGTTCATGGCGATTTCAGGCAACTGGAACGATTGGATTGGCGAGCTTTCCAAAACGCGAAAAATGATCGCCGTCGAAATGCAGGGGCACGGGCGAACAGCCGACATCAAACGCGATCTTACCTATGAGAACCTTGCCGATGATGTAGCCGGGCTGCTTGATTACCTCAAGATTCCCGGCGCTGACCTTATCGGTTATAGCCTGGGAGGTGGCGTTGCAATGCAGTGTGCGATCCGCCATCCGGAAAAAGTGCGCAAGGTTGTTGTCATCTCTGCCCCGTTTCGCCGCGACGGATGGGTCAAGGACGCGAACGACGCATGGCCGAACTTCACTTGGGAAGTGCTCAAAGGGACGCCTGCCGAAACCGAATGGAAAAAATTAAACCCGACGCCGGACGGCTTCCCTGATTTTTTCAATCACATCAAAGCGACGGCTTTGAGACCTTATGACTTAGGCGCTGACAAACTCAAAGCTACCAAAGCGCCGATGTTATTCATTTTCGGCGATGCCGACGGTGTTAGGCTTGATCAGATCGCGGAAATGTTCCGGCTGAAGGGCGGCGAAATCCATGGCGACAGGCAGTCGCGCGGAGCGTCGAGATTGGCAATTCTGCCTGATACAACGCACGTTACGCTGTTGAACCGCAGGTCCGTTATTGTCCCGATAGTGAACGACTTTCTTGATGCGAAGCCCCACGAGCAATAGATACGCCTGATTCGACCGCTATCATCACAATCAACACAACAACCAGCACAAAGGAGAAATCTGTGAGTACACAAGTAATAATCAACCTCCCGGTGGCCGACCTTACGAAGTCAATTGCCTTCTTCAAGGCACTCGGTTTTTCACATAACCCGCAAGCCACCAACGACACTGGCGCGCTCATTATTGTCAGCGACACGATTCTTGTTATGTTACTTACGCATACCAGGTTTCGTGACTTCACGCCCAAAGACATCTGCGATACGAGTAAGGCCGCCGAGGTTTTGCTCACTCTTAGTTGCGAAAGCCGTGAACAGGTAAATGATTTTGTCGCCAAAGCATTAGCTGCGGGAGGCTCGACCTACGACAAGCCGGAAGATTACGGCTTTATGTATACGCACAGCTTTGTTGACCCGGACGGCCACGGATGGGGGCTTGTCCACATGAGCGCCATGCCGGAACAGACCTGACCCGTGTGCTTCAAACACGAAGATTCTGCGGACTGACAATTCGTTCAGTACGCCCGCGATGAACGGAGGCTCCAAGCTTAAGAAAATGATGACGACGACCAGGAAAAACGCGACTGAAATTAAAGCGGAACCCGGCAAGCAGGAGATGTTCATCGTGCGCGAATTCGATGCGCCCAGAGACTTGGTGTTTGAAGCTTTCACGAAGCCGGAGTTGCTGGCTCAATGGTTTCTGCCCAGAGAGTTGCGCATGAAAATTAATGTGATGGATTGCCGCACGGGCGGCTCTTACCGTCACACGCATACACATGCCGGCGGCAGGCAATTCGGCTTCAATGGCGTATATCACGAAGTCACCGTGCCGGAACGTATTGTCAAAACTTCGGAATTTGAAGGCTTGCCCGAACGCGGCCAGGTCATTTTGGAAATCTCAACGTTTGAAGTCTTACCCGATGAGCGAACTCAAGTGACGATTCATTTCATCTGCCGCTCAGTCGCGCAACGCGACGGTATGGTTAATGCTGGGATGGAACCATCTCTCACTGTTGCGCACCACCAACTAGACGAGTTATTAGCCAAAGGCTTTTAGGTTTTAGGTTAGCCAACGGCTGACGCCGTTATAACATGATGGGTTCTCTGGATGATTTTGATGGTGATTCGAAAAATGTTACTGGCCGCTGGTGTTTTGATGAGTTTGAGCTATACGCCCGGGGCAGTATTGCAGCAACGTTCTACTTTGAAAAAAGAGAAAGGTTCAACTATGCATCTATCGTCGTACATCCTATTTGACGGCAACTGCAAGCAAGGCATGGAGTTTTATCGTACCGTGTTTGGCGGTGAATTGACGATGACTAAGGTTGGCGAATCGCCTATGAAAGCTGCGTTTCCTGTCTCCATGCATCACAAAATCCTCAATGCCAGACTTAAGAGCAATCTGGTTGAGATTTCGGCTTCCGACTGGTTGCGTCCTAACCAAACCCCTGTCAAAGGGAACGTCTTGTGTCTTTATCTCAGCGGCGGTACGCGCAGTCAAACAACCTTGCTTTTTCAGAAGCTTTCAGAAGGAGCTGAGGTAACCGATCCGCTGAACAGTCTACCTTACGGACTGTATGGGGCGTTGAATGACAGGTTCGGAATACGTTGGATGTTTCACGCGGAGTAACCAGCCATTGTCTCCGCGTTGCGTAGGCTTTCTCGAATAACATACTTTACAGGTATGTGTTATTACTTCAACGCAACGGAAGAACCATTCCGCAGAAGGTAGAGAGTGTTATTAGAGATGTCGAAAATAAGGTTAAACCGTTTAAGAACATCCCCGCCCAGAACGCTCATCTTTTGCTTGCCGATGGAGCCGGAAAAGAAGCCTGTCGCCACATTCTGAAGTTGCAGATTGCCGAGAGCGAGTACCGGCAACACGGCTTTCTTTACTTGAATGATGTTGCCGAAAGAATCCTTCAGGCTGCTTTCTTCGGTGATTTTGATTTTTCCGTCAATGCCGGTGCGGGCGACAAACGCATCGTCCAGCAGAAGTCCGTCGGAATAGCCGGAATGAATCAGGAATCGGTTTGAATACGCCATGCCGTCAATCAGGCAATTCGCTTCGACAAAAAGATCGCCGTTCGTTGTTTCCAGCTTGAGCCGTTGGTATTTCGCTGCTTTGGACGGCAGCCGGTCGGACACTGTAATGCGTTGGTGATCGAAGTCTATTTCCACGATTCGGTCTTGAAAAAGATCAAGGCCGAATTTCCCGTCCGTGCCGACACCGGAGTTTTTGTCTTCCCAGATTTTGATGTCGCCCCATTGCAGCGCGCCGATTTGCAGATGATTGCCCAGGCTGAAGCGTGAATCCGATTTCCCTCCCCAACTCTCTACTTTTGCCGCATCCGTGAATTTGATGCTTTTTGATTTCCGTACGGCGGCTTCGGTCAGGCGAACGTCAGCCGTTGCGGTATGCAGCATCAGATCGAAGGCATCGGTGTGATTCAGCACCGCATTCACCACGATGTTGTTCTGCGCCGTGAGCGTAAAAGGAATTTTGAATTTGCTGTTTCCGTGCCGGCGAATTTGCTGACTGGCAGAACACGTCAAAAACAAACCGGCCGCGACGACGATACCGGTAAAACGATGTAAATGATTCATAGCATTCTCCACGACGCTGCAAAACTGCTAAACGATCTTGACCACGACCAGTGTTTGATCGTCCTGAGGAGCGTTGGAATCGAGAAATTGAGTGACATCCGCTAGCACGGCGTCGCGCGCTTCGGTTGCTCCGAAGGCATCGGCACGGGCGGCGATTTCCATTAATCGTTCTTCGCCGTACTCTTCATTTTTGGGGTTCATCGCTTCAGTGATTCCGTCCGAATAAAAGAACAGTTTGTCTTGGGGTTCCAATTGCACC
>CAZRXE010000684.1:0-4451 GCA_964603695.1 uncultured Heliomicrobium sp. | reverse complement strand
CTATCCGTATGCGTGGCGTTATCGCGATTGGGTCATCGAAGCCGTCAACAAAGACCTGCCTTACAACCAATTCATCACGCAACAACTCGCGGCGGATTTGCTGCCCAACACGTCACGCAACGATTGGCGCGCGCTTGGCTATCTGGGAACCGCGCCTTCGGAATGGAAAGAAAAGAAGCTGTCGAAAGAGTTGATTGACAATCTGCTGCTCGAAGAATGGGACGAGCGCATAGATGCCGTCGGGCGTGGAATGCTAGGTTTGTCCGTTGCCTGTGCGCGCTGCCACGATCACAAATTCGATCCGATCTCGCAAAAGGATTATTACGCGCTGGCCGGCGTGTTTGCTTCAGTCACGCCCGCGATTCGGCCTTTGCGCGAAATAGATGCGGCAACCGAAACGCGGTATTTGTATGCGCGCCATCGCGTCACCGAACTGAATGGCTTGCTGGGATTTCTGCGCGAGGAAAAAACACTTGATCAAGCCATCGCCAAACCCAAAGCCGAAGAGTGCCGCACCGAAATCGCCAAACTCAAAGCCGACATCAGCGAGTTGAAAGAGCGTTACCCGGAATTGACCGACGCCGTGCAGAAAATCGGCGCGCCGCGCCCGGAAGGGAACAAGAAACCTGATCCTGCTGAAATTGCGCGCCGCGCTCAGGAAGAAGCCAAAGCGCCGTTTATCAATGCCGTAGTTGATGCCGCGCTTTCGTCGGATGGTTCGTATGCCGATTACACACCACTCGTGACCAAACCGGGCGAAGCACAGAATCTGCCGGTCTTTGCGCGTGGCAGTTCGGCTGCGCCCGGCGAAATCGTGCCGAGACGTTTTTTGACTGTGCTCTCGAACAATCCCGGCGACACGTTCAAACGTGGTTCAGGCCGTTTGGAATTGGCTGAAAAAATCCTGACAGACGCTGCGCCGTTGGCTGCGCGCGTGATTGTCAATCGCGTGTGGGGCTGGCACTTCGGCAAACATCTGGTCACGACGCCCAGCGATTTCGGAGATCGCGGCGAACGGCCAACGCATCCCGAATTGTTGGACGATTTGACGGCGCGATTCATCGCCAATGGCTGGTCGCTGAAATGGCTGCACCGCGAAATCATGCTGTCGGCGACGTATCGCCAATCCAGCCATCCTCGCACGGACGCTGCCGCCATTGACGAAGAAAATAAATGGCTCTGGCGAATGCAGCCTCGCCGACTGGACGCCGAAGCGATTCGGGATTCCTTGCTCGCAGCCGCAGGCAGTTTGAGCCTGGAAATGTATGGCCCGTCGTTGAATCTGGACAGTTTGGACAACACTCGACGCACGGTTTACGGTCGCATCAATCGCGGCAGTTCCAGTGACATCTTGCGGCTTTACGATTTCCCGAATCCTTTTCAAACCAGCCCGGCGCGCGGTCTGACGATTACTCCGCTGCAGGAACTGTTTGTGCTCAACAGCCCGTTCATCAAACAATTGAGCGGCGCGCTGGCCAAAGCCGTCGAAACTGACGCAGATGCGCAGACTCGCGTCCGCAGCCTGTATCGCAAAATCCTGTCGCGTGACCCGAACGCGGCGGAAACTAAAGTCGCGTTGAATTACCTGAACTCCGCAACCATCGAACAATTTGCCCAGGTTTTGCTGGCAACTAACGAAGAGGTTTTCTGGCCATGATCGAAAATGTTTCACGACGCTCATTTCTCACGACGCTCGGCGGCGGACTCGGCTCTATTGCGCTGGCGGATTTGATTGCGCGAGCCGACACGCCGCTCGCTCGCGGCCCGCACTTCGCGCCCAAAGCCAAACGAGTCATCCTGTTGTTTATGACCGGCGGCCCGTCGCAGATGGACACCTTCGATCCGAAGCCTGCACTTGCCAAATACGCCGGCCAACGCCCGGCTGCCGTAGACCTGCGCACGGAACGCAAGACCGGCGGCCTGATGGCGTCGCCGTTCACGTTCAAGAAATATGGTCGCAACGGAATTGATGTCAGCGAACTGCTGCCGAACCTTGCCGCGCAGATTGATGACATCTGCGTGATCAAATCTGTTTATACTTTCATCCCGAATCACGAACCCGGCCGCAATTTGTTTTTCAGCGGCGTGATGACTTCGATGCGTCCGACGATGGGCGCTTGGATTTCGTATGGGCTGGGAACCGAGAATCAAAACCTGCCTACGTTTGTCACGCTGACGCCTGCTGAAAGTAGCTTGTGGACAAGCTCCGGCTTTTTGCCCGCGCAATACCAGGGGACGCTGTTCAACAACAAAGAGACCGATCCCGAAAAGATGATCAAGTTTCTGCGCAACAAAGACCTCAATGCCGATGCACAGCGCAAACAACTCGATGCGATTCAGGCGTTGAACCGCGCGCACGCCGAATCTTTTGGTGCGGATACTTTCCTCGAAGGCCGTATCAAAACGATGGAACAAGCCTATCGCATGCAGTTCACGGCATCCGACGTGTTCGACATCCGCAAAGAACCCGAATCCATTCGCGAAGAATACGGCTCGACCCCTTACGCCAACGGCTGTTTGATGGCGCGCCGCCTGGTCGAAAGCGGCGTCCGCTTTGTCCAGGTGCTGCACGGCCCCGGCCAGCAATGGGACGACCACGAGAATTTGGAAAAAGGCTTGCGCGAACGCTGCCCCGATATGGACCGCGCGTCGGCGGCGCTGATTCGTGACCTGAAACGGCGCGGCTTGCTCGACGACACGCTGGTCATCTGGGGCGGCGAATTCGGACGCACGCCGGTGAGCGAAAAAGGCAATGGCCGCGACCACAATCCCTACGGCTTCACGATGTGGATGGCCGGTGGTGGCGTCAAACCCGGCATCGCGTACGGCGGCACGGACGAATTCGGCTTCAAAGCCGTCGAAAACCCGGTCTCCATTCACGACCTGCACGCAACCGTGCTGCACTTGTTAGGCCTGGATCACGAAAAACTGACTTACCGGTACGCGGGACGGGATTTCCGGCTGACCGATGTGTACGGCAATGTCGTGCGAGACATCCTTGCCTAACCATAAGTTTTTCTGCCGGTTATCACTAATTGCCTAGCTCCGGCTACAAAATTTGATAAAGTCGAGAGCGAAAAGAGTTTAAAAACGATGTTGCAAACTGTGGAGGCAGAAGTTGATGTTAATGGTTATGTGCATTGGCTGGAACCATTTCACATAACCAAAACAACGCGCGCCTTGGTGACGTTGCTGAATGACAATCCTGAGACACTAGATGCCGGGGAAGAAGCTCTGGAAGGAATTGGCGCGAGTATGAAAGCGAATTCCTTTACCGGCAATCCACCACGTTTTAGCCGCGAGGAATTGCAGGAACGCCGTTGATACCAACGTCTTGATTTACGCACACGACCCGCGCGATCCCGCCAAGCAAGATAAAGCCGTTGAACTGCCGTTGAACTGCCGTTGAACTGATTGATACCCTCACAGATGGCGTGTTGCTGTTGCAAGTGGCATGCGAACAAGTTTATCGCCCCAATTATTGGTCGTTGCACCTCAGACTAAATCAGCTATCGGTGAAAATTGATGAGCATTGATTGGCAAAGCCTCCGCTCATTCCACGGTTCTCAAAATTCTGCTTTTGAGGAAATTTGCTGTCAGCTTGCGTCTCACGAGCAAATGCCCAAAGGCTCTTCTTTCAGACGCAAAGCTGCGCCGGACGCAGGTGTTGAATGTTTCTGGCGGCTCCCCAATGGACTTGAGCACGCTTGGCAGGCAAAGTATTTCTTTCAGGACTTACGCGGAAGCCATCTTGAGGGATGGGTTCTTAAGTTGTTGAATGAGGTAATCACTCAACAGTCCGTGTTTGAGTTGGTAAATTGTGCGACCTGTTTCGGTCGCCAGTTCTTTGAGTCGGACCCAGACCAGAAACGCGCAAGCAATGTGATTGCGCTGGATTCTCGCTTTGCGGCATTGGCAGCGTTCCAGACCTGTCACTTGTTTGCCTTCGCGGTGCAACTGCTCAATTTTCCAGCGGAAGCCGCACGCCTGTTGTGCGGCCTCGGCGGAGTCTTGAGCCGGATCGTTGGTGACGATCCAATTCGTGCGACGGGTAGAGGTCTCAACCCGGAAACAGCGCATCTTGTGGTCTCGTGGAAAGTCTTTGAGCTTGATCGTCTTGCCGGAGGTCAGTTCAGCGGCGCTCCATTCCAGCGAATCTACGCGCTGATAAGGGCGAGTGCCGCCGGAATCGTCCACGCGGCGATTGTCTTTGATCGGGCAGTAGTAAATCTTCCCGAGCGATTCGATCAACAGCATCAAGTCTTTGGTCGCGTACCAGGTGTCCATCAGCACAGCGTGAAACGGGAGCTTTTTCTGATAAACGATGTTGGTCAGCATCTCGCGGACGTGATCGAGTTTGGTTTTGCCATCGCCTTCGGGATCGTAGATGCGGTAATCAATCAACCAGAATTGATCGAGTTCCGGATTGACGTAGACGCAAGTCACCACGC
>CAZRXE010000683.1:0-6243 GCA_964603695.1 uncultured Heliomicrobium sp. | reverse complement strand
AGTGCCGTTTGATACTCGCTTAATGCTTGGTCGAATTCCTGTACGTCTTCGTAACTGAGGCCCAAATTGTAATGCGCGACGGCATAGTCCGGATTGAGCCGGATCGCGAGCTGGTAGCTTTTGATCGCCGACGCCAGTTCGCGCGCCTGAAAATAGCGTATGCCGCGTTCGTTGTAGGTGCGCGCGACGGACGGCAGCAGAAAGTACACGCCGCAGACCACGGCAAATATCCAAAGCGCAAAAATCGTTCGGATGGGGCGCAGCAACTTCGGTTTCAAGCCAAGCTGAAGTAAGCCGCTTTCCAGCCGTTGCCGGACGCTCGGAACAAAACCAAGCGCCGGCAATGCGCACAGCGCGCCGAGCGCAATCGTAATACTGATGCCGACGGCATCCGGTCGTTCGCCTAGAAAACGGCTGGCAATGACGGTCGCCAAGCCAACCGTGAAAAGGAGAAGAAGAGAAGGAATGAACTGCCGGTTCGGGTTCGGCGCGAGCGACCGATTCGCGACTTGACGTTCCACCGAAACGGGCGGCGGTGTTGGAGCCGGCAATGTCTTTTCCAAAGTCAACGGCGGGTTCGGCGCAATCAACGTTTGTTGCAACTCGCTGTCGAGTTGAGTTGCCCCGTCGAAAGAAACATCACGCTTGCCATCCTGCGACAATGACTGACCTGCCTGCCGCAGAGCCATTTGCCAGGCGGCTGCCGACGCCGGACGTTGATTGGGACTTTGAGCCAGCGCCTGCTCCAGCAAGCTCGCCACTTCGACCGGCACTTGCGCATTGACCTCGTTGGCCGGGCGCAAAGGATCAGGTTGACCCTCCATCAGAGCCGCCGCGCGCGCTACCGCAGAAGGCGGAATCTGTCCCGTCATCAACCGGTACAGCGTCGCGGCCAGACTGTAGATATCCGTGCGTGGATCGGTGCCGGTGCGATCCATCTGTTCCAACGGCGCATAGTTGGGCGTGTAGCCGAGCAGGCTGCCCGCCTGCGTTATCTCAGCCACTGCTCCTTTGGCCAATCCGAAATCCAACAAAAAGACTTCGCCGCGCGGCGTTAATTTCAGATTCAACGGTTTGATGTCGCGGTGGATGATGGGTGGATGATGACCATGCAGGTAAACGAGTACATCGAGGATTTGATGCGCCCACTGCAAAACTTTCTCGACGGCAAACGGGCCGCGACCGTTTTGGCGTCGTTCTAACAGCAATTCTTCCAACGACTGGCCGTCAATGAACTGCATGACCAGATACTGTTTTCCGGCTTCGGTGAAATATCCTTTTACGTGGGGCAAGGCGGGATGGTTGAGATGTTCAAGTAATTCGGCTTCGCGTTTGAATGCCTTGCGCAGCAATGCCGTGTCGAACAGCGCTTCCTTCAACGCCACTTTCCGCCCGTACTGCTCATCCTCGGCCAAGTAAACGGCCCCCATGCCTCCTTCGCCAAGCAGGCGCTCAATACGATACCGGTTCTGCAACAGCGCGTTGATCCCAGGCATAGTAAGCTCGTTTGTCTTTAAATACCCCCCGCCACGTATGCTGATGCATCACTTCGCTGCTGAGACATCGGCGCGATGAGTAAGCATCAATGAGGACGCGCCAAGCCTATGGTAGCGTGTATTTCCTGTCAACCAGGATTCTTGCAGGATTCTTGCCGGTGGGATTCGGCCTTATCTAAACCCGACAGCGACGAATCAGGTTGGAAAGCCCTCCGCCGCCATCACTCGACGGGCTTGCTCGAAATGTCGTCGCTCGTGAACGACGATAATCCGGCAGGCATCCAGCAAACTGTAGGTGATGAAGTTCATAAACGGAGAGGTCATCACGACGTTTGCCAATCCACGGCTTTCAATCGCTTTTATTTTTTCCGCCACGTCCTGTTGATGCGCGGCGAATTGACTGACGATTTGCGGATCGAGTTTGCTCGCGGAAGGCTGTCCCTTCGGCGGCGCTTTGAATTTCTGCGTGCCGCCGGGGACAAGTGCCTTGACCATCATTCGCCCGCACAGCCAAGACCAAAACGGCAGCCGCTCGATCAATCGGGTTGATTTCGCGCCGCCGAAGGCTTGGGCAATAACTGCCAGCATCGGATTGTTGACGGCGATCAAATGATCCAGACATTGCGCCGCACTCCAACTGTCCGGGTTGGGTTTCCAGTTCAACTGTTCGGCTGTCCACTTTCCGAAAGCAGACTGAACATCGATCGTGATGGCATTCGCTTCGTTAAGCAGTTCGGAAAGTGACATATCAATTTTCATTGGTGGTCTCCGATTCGATCAGATTTTCTCAAAATTCACATAACGAATGGCGCGATGTTCGGCGACCGAAGTGTTGGCTGTGGTGAATGCCTCTTTCACCTGATTGAAATCGCGCACGTCCAAAGCGTCTTTCAGATTTTGAAGTTCGCCGATCAGAATGCCCAGCGCGGCGGAAAGGTTCGGCTGGTTTGTCAGGCAGATGTCACGCCAAACGCTCCAACTGCTGCCGCCCAGCCGCGTCATATCGCGCCAACCCGTGGCGGCCAATCGTTGCGCCAAATCGCGTCGAGCGATTTCGCCGTCGTGTTCCGCACCGAGCAAAGCGGATAACGTTGTCGCTGTGAGTTGAGGCAAATGACTGATGAGTGCAACCGCCGCGTCGTGTTCTTCCGGCTGAGTGAGTATCACGCGAGCGCCTATGGCTTCAACAATTTTTTTCAGTCTATCGAGTTGTGTTTCATCGGTTGTCGTTTCAGGCGTCAGTGCGTAGGTCGCGCCGTCGAACAAATCGGCGCGAGCGTATTCCACGCCCGTGTTTTCGCTGCCTGCCATCGGATGTCCTCCAATGAAGTGAATTTCTGGCGACAAGCAGGCGCGAGCCACGCGGCAAATTTCGGTTTTGGTGCTGCCGGCGTCTGTGACGATGGCACCGGGGGATATTTGCTTTGAGCGGGTTTTCAGAAAATCAATAATTGCGCCGATTGGTGCGGCCAGATAAATCAAATCCGCCGGGCACTCTTCGCCGCGTTCAAAACTTTCCTCGATGGCATCGGCCACGCCGCGTTCGACAGCCAAACGCGGCGAACGGTCTCCGCCGCAAGCCGTGATGCGTCCGCGAAAGCCCGCTCGCCGCAACGCCAGCGCGAACGATCCGCCCAGCAAGCCGCAGCCGACAATAACAATGTGTTTGAAATCGAACATCATCCGTTGGAAGCGTGCGAACTTGCCGTTGTTTACGCCGCCTGAAAATAGACTTTTTCTCCTCGAAACTGAAACGGGACTTTCAGCGCGAACACCCACTGCTGAAAGCGCCTTCACGCGCAAAAATATCAAGGAGAATCAAATCATGAAGTTGAAACAGTTTTTGTTCAGTTGTCTGTTCAGTCTCGCCGTCGCTTTGTTTGCTGCCGGCCAAACAGTGAAAGAAGTGGAATTACCTGCAACGCCTGCCGGCAAGCAAGCGGCGGCGTATGTCAAAGCTTTCAATTCCGGTGATGCCAAAGCGTTGATCGAATTTATGGAGAAAAACGACGCTCGTCCCGACCGTGAACTTCCATCGGCGGAAATCGCTACAACGTTGTTCAAAGGTCTGGGGAAACTGAAGATCACGGAAATTGTGTTGAACAAGGATTACGCCATCGGTCTTGTGTTGGATACTGAAAAGGGAAAACAAATCCTTTTCGATTGCGAAGTCCAACCCGAAGCGCCGTATAAATTCACGTTTTTCCACTTCGAGTTGGGCAAGTAAACCGAACCTATAACGTGCGCTCTACCGCCGGCGCGATGATGCGCAATTGCGCCATCAGCTTGTCGAATTGCTCCAGACTCAAGGATTGCGCTCCGTCGCACAGAGCTTGTTCCGGGTCGTGATGAACTTCGATCAGCAAACCGTCGGCTCCGGCGGCAACAGCGGCGCGCGCCATCGGCGGCACTTTGTCGCGGCGTCCCGTGGCCCGGCTCGGATCGGCGATAACAGGCAGATGCGAAAGCTTTTTGATGACTGGAATCGCCGAAATATCCAGTGTGTGCCGGACGTGAGTTTCAAAGGTTTTGATGCCACGTTCGCAAATCACCACGCGCGGATTGCCGTTGCGCATCAGGTAATCCGCCGACAGCAAAGCGTCCTCGATGGTCGAAGCCGTGCCGCGCCGTAGCACCAGCGGTTTATCGAGTTTGGCCAATTCGCGCAGCAAAGCGTAGTTCTGCATGTTGCGCTCGGCGATTTGAATGATGTCCACGTATTCTGCAAACAGCGGCAATTGCGCGGCGTCTGTGATGGTCGAAAAAGTGAGCATCGAATTTCGATCCGCCGCCGCGCGCAACAGTTTTAAGCCTTCTTCGCCCAATCCCTGAAAGCCATAAGGATCATTGCCGGCGCGAAACGCCGTGCCGCGAAGTACTCGAACGCCCTGTTTGGCCAGCGTTGCGGCAATGGTTTCGATTTGTTCCCGACTTTCAACGACGCTCGGCCCGGCAATCACCGTCACTTGCTTGCCGCCGATGACCGCATCGTTGATTTTGATTTGCGTGCCATCAGGCTCAAACGCCCGTGCCGCCAGTTTGTAAGGACTGCTGACGCGAAAGACTTTGTTGACGCCTTCCAGCAGTTCCAGTTCGCGGGTTTCGGCAATGCGCGCGCCGACCGCGCCCAATATGGTGTAGCGCGAACCGGTCGAACGATGAATGTCGAATCCCAGATTAACCAGACGATCCACGACGCGGACGATTTGCTCTTCCGCCGCGTTTTCTTCCATCACGATAATCATAACTTCGAGGTGGTAGGTGATAGGTGGCAGGCGGCAGGGAAGGCAATCTTCCCGCATCCTGTCACCTGCCACCTACAACCTATTCCTCCTCTTTGCTTGCGTGAATTCGCTCAATGCGCCGGGCTTCGTCAATCACGCGCTCGAACAAACGGCGAATCGCTTCGGCGTCGAGCGGGCCGGTGTTGGCGTTTGTGACATTGGCGATGACCTGCGCTTCGCGCGAAGGCGAATAGATTTCCATTCCGTGCCGTTTTTTGATGTGGCCGATTTCGATGGCGCATTGTGTGCGTTCATTGAAGAGCTTGACCAGTTGCTGGTCTATCTCGTCAATCCGCACGCGCCATTTGGTCATTTCCTTGAGTGCTTGTTCCTGCGGCGTGTCGCCGTTTTTGCCGTCAGTCATTGAATCAACCATCCTTTAGTTGAGCCCGCTGGAATCTTTTGCATTGTTGCTTCCTTCGATTGAAATTTAAAACGGCACCGCGCGCACCAGCAAGCGGTTTGCCAAGTTGATGGTTTGAAAGCAACCGCGCGGATTACAACAGCGAGATTCGCTTCATGAGTGAGCCCCAGAGATCGGATTGCGGATTCTGCTCACGTTCAATCGCCAGACCGTCTCGAAAAGCAACTCCCGCCGCCACCTCATCACCGAGTATTCCGTAACACATACCAAGCATTTCGTAATCGTCCGCCTCTTTATACTGCGCCACCAACTCTTTCAACGGCGCGACGGCGGCCCGATGCGCTTCAACCATTACCGGCGTCGGCCAACTGGGAACGCCCTTGGCATAAATCATAAAGTGCAAAGCTTGTCGCTGATCTTGGGGCCGGTACGTCATAAAATCAGAGCTTGCGAATAAAGCTCGGTAGCGAGAATAAACTTCATCGAGATTGCCGCTTTTGCCCAGAGTTTGGATTCTTTTTATTTCCTGAATCAATGCTTCATTTGCCATGCTGTATTTTTCCTTGAAGGAGCGCAGAGCTTGTCATCAGTCTCTGCGCCCCCGCAATGAAAAGGCTTGACGGCTGACATTACCTTTGGAGCGTTACCGTCAAGCTTAACCACCTATGCCGCCGATGCCACGTATTTGTTGAAGAAGGCTGCCGTCGTATCGGCCTGCTCGCGCAGTCGTTTCTCGAACGTACTTTCGATGAGGCCGCCGACGCCGAATATCTTGACGTCCAGCGTTATTTCCTGAATGCACCGGATTTTGCGGTCGCCGATTGATTCAACTCGAATGCTTCCTTCAAAGAGGAATTTATCCGCCATAGAACTCGGAATCTGTTTCCACCGGTAGATCCGCGTCGCCTTGTCGAATGTTCCTTCTTCCGTGTAGCTGTAGTTGCCGCCAAAGAGCTTGTTGATCGGCCCCGGCATATCCATCTTTGGTCGCGCCGCTGCTTTTTGCCTTATCTGTGTATCCATTACGCTGTGCTCCACGATTTTGAACTCCGAGTAGCTGAGCGTCCCGATATAAAGCTTCTCGTTGAAGCTGCTGTCG
>CAZRXE010000682.1:0-1771 GCA_964603695.1 uncultured Heliomicrobium sp. | reverse complement strand
TACATCGCGACGGCTTCCGGCAATTACACGGTGGTCGTGACGACCAGCGGTTGCGCCAGTGCGCCATCGGCTCCGACAACGGTGACGGTCAATCCGGCTCCGGCAACGCCAACCGTCACGCCGGGCGGCCCGACAACCTTCTGCGCGGGCGGCAGCGTGACGCTGACATCAAGCAGCGCCACCGGCAATCAGTGGTTTCTGAACGGCAATCCGATCAGCGGCGCAACCAACCAGACGTACATCGCGACGGCTTCCGGCAATTACACGGTGGTCGTGACGACCAGCGGTTGCGCCAGTGCGCCATCGGCTCCGACAACGGTGACGGTCAATCCGGCTCCGGCAACGCCGACCGTCACTCCGGGCGGCCCGACGGCCATCTGTCCTGGCGGCAACGTAACGCTGACATCAAGCAGCACCACCGGTAATCAGTGGTTCCTGAACGGCAATCCGATTCCCGGTGCGACAAACCAGACGTATCTCGCTTCGACCGACGGCAGCTACACAGTGGTTGTGACCGCGAACGGTTGCGCCAGCGCGGCGTCCACACCGTTAGTGGTGACGGTGGGCAATGTCACGGTCAACCCGACCAGTTTACCGGGCGGAACCGTGGGTACGGCTTACAACCAGAGCGTTTCCGCCACGCCGGCGGCGACGTACAGCTACAACGTCAGCAGCGGCGCTTTGCCGACTGGCTTGACGCTCAACGCCGCGACCGGCGCGATTACGGGAACGCCTTTGGCGGCGGGATCATTCAGCTTCACGATCAGCGCGACATCAAGCGGTTGCAGCGGATCGCGCGGTTACACGATGGTCATCGGCTGTGCGGCGATTTCATTCACGACGGCTTCGGCCTTGCCTGCGGGCAATGCCGGTATGGCGTATTCGCAAATGCTGGCGGTTTCGCCCGCCGGCAGCTATACCTTCTCGCTGGTTGGCGGAAACCTGCCGGCGGGGCTGACGCTGAATCCCACAACGGGCGTCATCAGCGGAACGCCGACCGTCACCGGCACGTCCAGCTTCATCGTCAAAGCGGAAGTTTCCAGCGGATGCAGCCCCACGCAAAGCTTCACGTTGGCCGTCAATTGCCCGACCGTAGCGGTCAATCCGGCGAGTTTGCCGAACGGAACCGCCGGCACGGCATATACTCAGACGATTTCCGCCACACCCGCCGGAGGCAATTACACTTTCGCCGTGACCGCCGGCAGTCTGCCCACCGGATTGAATTTGAATCCGGCCACGGGTTTGTTGAGCGGCACGCCGACCACAAACGGTACGTATAACTTCACCATCACGGCAACGGGCTTCGGCGGTTGCCCGGGCAGCCGAGCTTACACCGTGGTTGTCGGCAGCGGCGGTTGTCCGACCATTACCTTGCCCGCGAGCCTGTCCAACGGCAGCGTCGGATTGCTTTACAACGCCGCCGCGCCGGCTTCGCCCCCGGGCAGTTACAACTACTCCGTGACGGCAGGCGCATTGCCGCCGGGAACCACACTGTTCAGCAGCATCGGACTGATTTATGGCTTCCCGACTGCAGTAGGCAGCTACAGTTTCACGATCACCGCCACGCAAGGCGCTTGCACGGCCAGTCAAAACTACACTGTGCTGATTAGCGCAGGCTTCGCGTCAGCACTGGCCGTGGCCAGCGACTTCGACGGCGATTTGAAGAGCGATCTATCAGTCTTCAGCGCCGACGGTAAATGGGCTGTGGCCGCCAGCGGCAACGGGCAAACGCAAGCCACTGCCTGGGGCGCGCCTTATGCGCCTTACTATG
>CAZRXE010000681.1:0-4027 GCA_964603695.1 uncultured Heliomicrobium sp. | reverse complement strand
ACCATCGAAATCTGGAATCTGGTGTTTATGCAATACAACCGCAGCGAAGTTGCGTCCGGCCAGTACAAACTTGATCCGCTGCCCGCGCCTTCCGTGGATACCGGGGCCGGTTTGGAGCGAGTGGCTGCGGTGCTGCAAGGCGTCAAAACGAATTACGACACCGACCTGATTAAACCGATCATCGAATTTGTGGCCAAGCTTTCGGGCAAAGAATACAAAGCTGAAACTCAGGAAGGATTCGCCATGCGCGTTGTTGCTGATCACGCACGCGCCACCACGTTTTCCATCGCCGACGGTATTATGCCCGGCAATGAAGGACGCAATTATGTGCTGCGCAAGATTATGCGTCGCGCGATTTATAACGGGCGTGAAAATCTGGGCTTCAAGGACGAGTTCTTCTTCAAGGTGTGTGACTTCGTGATTGACTTCATGAAAGACGCCTACCCGGAACTGGATGCACAACGCGACTACATCAAAAAGATGGTGCGGCTGGAAGAGCAGAGATTTGGTACGACTTTGACAGTGGGCTTGAAGAAACTAGACGAACTGATTGAGAAAAGTAATAGCAATCCAGACCGTGGTATTGAAGTCATTGAGCAGGCCAAACTTTACGACACCTATGGAACGCCAGTTGACCTTATGTATGTCGTGTTGTCTCAACGTGGGTATAAGTCAGTTGAACAGCTTGGCGAAGAGGGGTACAGGGCCAAAATCGAAGAACATCTGAAATTGCTTCAACAGCGTGGACACGAGAAGCAAAACATAGAAAGTCAGAAAGCCAAGCCAGCTTATATTGCATTGCAGCGTCGTCGTGATACCAAGACAGAATTCAAAGGCTATGAAGCTACTCAAGTCGAAAGCACAAAAGTCATTGCTTTGATCAAAGGCGAAGAGAGCGTCAACGCTTTGAACGCGAGCGAGGAAGGCGAAGCCGTTTTGGATCAGACTCCTTTCTATGCCGAAAGTGGTGGACAGGTCGGCGATGTTGGCTTGCTCAGTTCCGACAATGTGAGCGCGATTGTCACGGATACCATCACTCCGATACAGGACGTTCGCATTCACAAAGTCAAAATTGAAAAGGGAAGCCTCAAGGTTGGCGACGTTGTAACGGCGCAAGTGGATGTTGAAAAGCGTGATTCTACCCGGCGCAATCATACGGCGACGCACTTGATGCACGCGGCGTTGCGCGAAGTGTTGGGCACGCACGTCAAACAAGCGGGATCGGTGGTCGAACCGAATTATTTACGGTTCGATTTCTCTCACTATCAGCCGTTGACGCGAACCGAAATCGAAGAGATCGAGAATCTGGTCAATTACCACATTCTGCGAAACGAACCTGTTCAAACGGATTTACTTGCCATTGAAGACGCAATGCGTTCCGGCGCGATGGCCTTGTTTGGCGAAAAGTACGGAGAAAAGGTTCGTGTGCTGACAGTTAATGGCGTCGAAGGCATCTTCTCGAAAGAACTCTGTGGCGGCACGCACGTTCGGGCGACGGGTGACATTGGCTCGTTCAAAATCGTCAGTGATGAAGCAATTGCCTCCGGCACGCGCCGCATACGCGCTGTGACCGGGCGTGGCGCATTTGAACGTTTCCAGCAATCCGAAAACCTGCTGGCCGAAGCCGCCGCGAAGATCAACGCTGCGCCCGCCAAATTGCCGAGCGAGCTTGAAAGGTTGCAATTGCAACTGCGAGAGCAGCAAAAGGAAATCGAAAAACTGAAACTGAAACTGGCGCAGGGCGGTGGCGGTTCTGACGATCAAGTCACTGAAATCAACGGCATCAAGCTGCTGATTCGTAAAGTTGAAGACCTGGGCAAAGACGGTCGTCGCCAATTGGCGGATTCGCTGACGCGCAAAATCGCTCCCGGAGTCGTGGTTATCGCGGACGTTTCTGAAGGTAAAGCTTCGTTGTTGGTAATGGTTTCCGCCGATGCGACAGCCAAGGTCAAAGCCGGCAACGTCATCAAACAAATTCCCGGCGCGCGTGGTGGCGGCAAACCCGACTTGGCCGAAGGCGGTGTGGAAGTCGGGAATCTTGATGAAGCGTTGAACTCCTTGCCACAAATCATTAAACAGATGATTGGAGCTTAAGCCGGATGAATAACCTTGTTGCCTCGAATCTGACACATCATCCCGGACGCACTTTTGTCAGCATCGTCGGCGTCGGAGTTGGTGTCGTGCTAGTGGTTCTCACTGTTGGGCTGGTGCGCGGCGCGTTGCGAGAACGCGGGCAGCGCGATGCCGCCATCGGAGTGGAAATTATATTGCGGCAAGGTGGGCAAGGAATTTCGCCGACTTCCGCCGATATGACCATTCCCGTTGAAGAAGCCGCGTTGATTCAATCCGTGCCGGGCGTCGCCGTCGCCACACCTGTCGGGCAGAATCTGCAAATGGGAGCCGGCGGTGGACTGGGCATTCAGCAATTGGATGGCATTGATTACGAGCAGTTTATTCAGGCGACCAAAATCCGCATTGTCAGCGGGCAGCCCTTGCCTGCTTCGGGCGATGTGGCCATCGTGGACAGAAGTTTCAAACTCCAGGGCAAACCCGCCAGGCTCGGCGACAAGATCAAATGGCAGGGCCGCGAACTGGCCATCATAGGCGTTTACGAACCCGAAGCCGGCGCGCGCATCAAAATTCCCTTGAGTACAATGCAGGCGGCGCTCGGCACATCGGGCAAATGTTCGATGATCTTCGTCAAATGCGAAGACCCCAGTCGGCAGGAAGAAGTCGCCCGCCGCATTATCGAAAAACATCCCGCTTATCAACCTCTCTTTACACGAGACCTGCCGCAATTGCTGGCCAACGGCTTTTCGGGGTTCAACATTTTCCTGGACGTCGTCAAAGGTTTGGCAACGGTCATCAGTCTGTTGGTTATTTTGCTGACGATGTATACGACGGTTTCCGAGCGCACGCGGCAAATAGGCATTTTGAAATCACTGGGCGCGTCGAAATGGTGGATCGCCTGGACGTTTGAAAAAGAAGCCTTGCTCATCAGTTTGCTGGGCATCATCGGCGGACTGGCGTTCGCCATTATCGCGCGGATGCTGTTGGTCAATGGACTCGGTTGGAAGATCGAACTCGAGCTGAGCGCGATTCTTTACGCTGCGATTGCCGGACTTGTCAGCGGCTTGCTGGGCGCTTTGTATCCGGCGTTGCGCGCCGCCAGCCAAGACCCCGTGGACGCCTTGAGCTACGAATGAAATCCCGCCTACTCGCCATTCTCTCCGCACTCGTCGGCATTAGTCTTTTTGTTTACGTCCTGCGGCAAACCGGTCTTGATGAAATCTCCGAACGCCTGCGCCAACTCGGCGCGGGTTTTTTGTTGATTTTGCTGATTTCGGCTTCGCGCTATCTGACGCGCAGTTTGTCCTGGCTGCGCTGCATGACGCCCGATGAGCGCGGCATTGGGTTTTGGACTTTATGGCGTGCGAGGCTGGCCGGCGAAGCGATTGGCGATTTGACCTTCGGCCCGGTCGTGGCCGAACCGTTGCGACTGGTGGCGCTCGGCGACAAATTGAAATTGTCTTCCGGCGTGTCTTCGCTGACTGTCGAAAACATCTGTTACACCGTGTCGAGTTGCGTGATGGTGATGGCCGGTGCGGTGGCGTTGCTGACGAATTTCGGTTTGGCCGGATCTCTGCGGACGGCGATGCTGGCTTCGCTCGCGGTAGTTGTAATTGTCATTCTGGTTTCGGTTTTGGTCATTGGGCGGCGCTGGAAACTTGGTTCCGGCATCACGACACTTCTCAGCAACTGGTTGATTCGAGACAAAATCAAACGAGAAAAGATCGCCGAAAAGATTGCCGACCTCAGCGCGCTGGAAGATTACATTTTCGATTTCTTTGCCAAGCGCCCAGCGGATTTCTTGATGGTAGTGCTGTGTCAGATGGCGTTTCACGCGGGCGGTGTGGCGGAAATTTACGTGACGATGAAGTTGATCGGCGCGGAGTTGAGTTTGGCGACAGCGTTTTTGATGGAATCAGTCAATCGCGCCTTGAACATCGCCTTTGTTTTCGTGCCG
>CAZRXE010000680.1:0-2523 GCA_964603695.1 uncultured Heliomicrobium sp. | reverse complement strand
TGCCAGATCAATGGCAACTTTTCAGACACGCTCTCAGAGGTGGGACTGGTTCCGAACCTGTCCCACCCGATCAAGAAGTCGCAGACACTTTCAAATCGCTATAACTTCAAGTGACTGTGAAAGAACACGCCATTTTAGAATGACAGCTTGAAGCCGTACTGCACTTCGCGCCCGATGTAACCCGGACGTTTGCTGATGACTTTTCCGAAGTTCGCGTTGTTGAAATCCACCACCGGGTTGTCCCAGTTAATCTGGTTGAACGCATTGTAGGCTTCGACACGGAACTCAAATTTGTAGCGTTCACGGAAGCGGAACGCCTTGCTCAAGGTCATATCCACCTGGCTGGTGCCGGGACCGACTACGCCTTCGTAGGTATAAGGATTCGTACGCGCGACACTGGCCGGATCGCTGGCCGTACCGGTCGGCAAGGCGGAAAAGACGGATTTGTCAAACCACGCGCCGTTCGGGCCAAGTGTCGGGTTGCTCAGTTTCGGACTGCCGCTGACGCGCAGGTTTTGCGTGAAAATCAACTGACGGCCCGAATACCAGCGATTGGTGGTCGTCAATTGCCAACCGCCGATGGCCAGATCTGCGGCCGTCGGAGCATTTTTGAGCAACCACCGACCTTTGCCGACAGGGATTTCCCAGGTTACGGCATGATTGAATCGGTGCTTCGCAATCGGCAACGGACGCCACGTTAAATCTCGTGCATACATTGCCCGGTCGTCGAAGAATTCCGTTTGCTCTTCGTTTTGGTAGGCGTAATTCACCAACAGGCTCAAGCCTTTGAAAAACGGACGCTGTGCCTGCACTTTGTAAGACCGGACGTGCAAATCGCGCAGCGCCGTGTTGGTTTGCGTGATCGCGCCGTATTGCGGATAAGGGCGCAGCAGCGAAGCCACAGTCACGTTTGCCGCGCCGTTGCGCAGCGCGCCGGGGAAGACGTTCGATGTCAGGTAATTGCGGAACGGATTGGCGACGGTCGCATTCGTCACCGAACGCGGCTGTTCATAAAGGAAGTTCGGATCGGCCTGGTTCAAATCCACGTCAATCGGCAGATTGAAGCCGTTGTTGTAGAAAAAATCGAAGCTGACAATCGTCCGTCCCCAGATTTCGCGTTGATACGACAGCGAATAGCGGTCGTTGTTTTGCGGCTTCAATTCGAATTGATCCAGGCTGACGGCATTGCCGAGATTGGTGTAGCGCCCCAGGGTCTTTTCAGTCGGTTGTTGTAGCGGATTAGCCGCCGTGCCTGTGGTCGGGAACGGATCGGAGACACGCGCCAGCGGAACTCCGTTGAGCGGAGCCAGCACGGACGAAATCGTCGAATAGCCAGTGTATTGGTTGACGAAATCTCCCAGCGGATCGCGAATCTTCGACGATGGCGACAGGTAACGCGCGTAACCGAAACGCAACACGGACTTGTTATCGAGTTTGAACGCGCCGCCCAACCGCGCCAGGAAATTCGCCGCTTGTCGCGACCAGGCGTTGCGATTGTTTTCGTCCGTGAAAACCCACGCGCCGTTGTAAGTCGGTTTGTAGCCTTTGGTGGCAAGCAGATTCAAGACTGCCGTCGGCATGTTCGGCGGCGTGGCTTGAAATTCAGGAATCGGGTTGGTCAGGTCGAGTCGTTGCGACAAACGGTTTTGCGGATCCACCGGGCCGGGTTCGTATTCCCAACGCACGCCCAGATTGAGCGTCAGCCGCCCATTCACTTTGAAATCATCCTGGAAGTAGGACGAATACCCTTTGGTCACGACTTCCTGCACGGGAACGCGGCGACCGCTGGTGTTGTTGTCGAGCGCGCCCAGCAGCATCGTCGCCCATTCGTTGCCGGAAATATTGATATTCGCGTTGGTGTTTTGGCTGGCGGTGAGTTGCGCGCGGAAGTTCAGATTGATCGGCTCGAAGCGCGCGCCTTTGCCTTTGTCCACGCGCAACTCGCCGCCGAATTTCAGCGAGTGATTGCCCAGATACCAGTTCATCCGCGCCGAACCGCCCCAGCCTTGCGGACGTTGCCAGAATTCGCGGCCCGAACGTCCCAAACGATTCGTGACCGAGCCGGTCGGCACATCCACTGCCGGGTAATAAATCAAATCGCGCGTCAGCAAAGACGAATACCAGGGATTGCCAGGCCACAAAGCTTCAATGCCGGATTTGCCCAAAATGTAATTGTCTCCGGCGGCGAATTCGTCAATCAGTTTGTGATAATTGGCGCGGATGTTCAGCACTTTCGACGAGGAAATCGTATAAACCGTGTCCGCCGCAATACTCAATCCATTGCGATGGCTGCCTGCCGCCGGAAACAGTTTGCCCGGCGTGTTGTTTTGAGGGATTTCAATCAGGTTGGTTTTGAAATACCCGTAGCGGACAAAGGATTTCCACTTCTCGTTAATCTGCCAATCAACACGGTTCGAGAGATTCCAATAATCCACGTTCTCGACCTTCGTGCCTTGCCAGTTCAAATCGTTGCCGGGCAGATTCGGCAGCGGGATTTCGGCGAGCAATCTGACCGCCGTCGGG
>CAZRXE010000679.1:0-3033 GCA_964603695.1 uncultured Heliomicrobium sp. | reverse complement strand
GGAAACATCAAGGAAGACCAGGCAATATCCGGGATGGCGCAACCACGTATGATAAAAATCCTGGTCACAAGTGAAGAAGGTCGGGCGTTGCAAGGAGTGCAGCAAAGGAATAATTTCCTGCCGGTCGTCCATTCCTAGCCGTCCTACATCAACTCCGATACAACGAACATGGATTTTCCATCCTCGCAGCAGCTTCAATTGGCTCAACACAATGTTTTCGTCCAGGATGTTCATGCGGCGCGACGAAGCTGTTTCTCAGATTCCTTGATTAAGGAAAGACGAGCCAGTTCAACGGCCTCGGCAATGGCTTCACGACTAAGCCGTCCGTAGTATTCGGCGGAAATCTCTTTCCAGTCGTATCCTTGAGCCACGAACCAGAGAACATCTTTGACCATAATGCGAGTACCTTTGAAGGTTAGGACTCCACCGCAAATATCGGAATCCGAGACAATGTGCTCGCCATATTCCTTTCGTTTTCGTGTCGCCATAAAAGTTTCACCTCCATCTGACTCTATCAGGCCGGCAAACCTTTCTGAATCACCTTTTCCATCGCTTCGGCGAAGATGTCTATGTCGCGCAGCGTGGTGTAAACGTTGGGCGTAATGCGCAAGCCTTCAAATTCGGGATGTTTGATGACGGTGGAGATGATTCGATATTCGTTTTGCAGATGGCCGGAAAGTTTGACCGGATCAACGCCCGCGATGTTGACCAGCGTCAGGCCGCAGCCGAGTTTCGGATCGAAGCTGGTCAGAATCTTGACGCCTTTTTGATGCTCGATGCGTTTGGCCCAGCGTTGGAACAGGTAGCGCAAGCGTGCGGCCTTGCGTTCCGCGCCGATGCCTTCGTGAAAGTCCAGAGCTTCGTTGATGGCCAGCGCGTTGGCCGAAGGATGCGTGCCGATTTCCTCGAATTTGCGAATGTTGTCGCCATTCTTTTCTTCGGAACCCATCAACGACCAAACTTGCGGAATTTTCGATTTGCGGACGTAAAGCAGCCCCGTACCGAAAGGCGCGGTCAGCCATTTGTGCAAACTGCTGCCGTAATAATCGCAATCCAGATCGGCGTGTTTGAAAGGGAAATGAGCGTAAGCGTGCGCGCCGTCCACTATGGCTTCGATGCCGCGCGAGCGCGCCAATTGCGCCAACCGTTTAACGGGGTAAATCTGCCCGGACAGGTTGGTGATATGGCAGAAGTGCATGACTTTGGTTTTCGGCGTGATGGCTTTTTCAAAAGCTTCGACGATTTGATCGTGCGTGGCCGGGACGGGAATGGAAATCTGGCGCAGTTTGATGCCTTCGCGGCGTTCGCGCTGTCGCCATGTGGTCAGCATACGCGGGTAATCCTGATTGGTGGTCAGCACTTCATCGCCCGGTTTCAAGTCGAGTCCAAGTTGGCAGTTTTCCAGCGATTCACTGGCGTTGCGCGTGATGGCGATTTCTTCCATATCGCAACCGAAATTCATCGCCAGCCGCCGCCGCACGCTTTCGATTTGCGAATCCAGATGCCGCCACATCGTGTAAACCGGCGCGTGGTTGGAGTATTCCAGGTAACGGCGCATGGCTTCCTGCACGATCTTCGGCGAAGGCGACACGCCGCCGTTGTTCAAATTGATGAGCGTGCGATCCACGGTGAAGGCGCGCTGAATTTCCAGCCAAAAGTCTTCATCCATCGCCACGTCATCCGGCGTGCGTCCGCGAACAAAGCGCGTGGCGTCAATCGCGTGCGCAATGCCTTTTTCGTTGAAGCTGGCTGCAATGATGCCGGCGGCCGCGCCGGCTTTGGCAAAACCTGTCAGAAAGTTTCTTCGAGTGGTCATGGTTCGGGTCTCCTATGGAATCAAGCAAAATTTTGCGTCTCTACCGGTTATCAGGCGGCGATACTACTCTTCGGACTTTCGCCGGGCAAGAAATTGACTCTTGCCGCGTCGGTAAGAGCTTGGCTGGCGAATTTTCAAGAAGGTTGCGTGAGTGCGGGGACTTGCTTCAGGATGTGTTGGACAATCGTCATCGGTCATTGCCGTTTGAACGTGGAGTTGAACAATCACATTCAATTCGCGTGTGGCCGATTTTTTCCAATCGCTTTCACGATCCAAGCTGTTACGAAGATGAACTGATGCATATCGGAATTGACGCCCACGCCATTGGCGCACAACAGGGCGGGAACGAAACTTATATTCGCGGATTGATACGTGCGCTGGCCGAAGTGGACGGACAGAATCGCTATACGATTTTTCTGGCCGAACCGGCGGCGGCGGCGGAATGGCGCGATGGATTTGTTCGGCAGTTTCCGAATTTCAGTGTGCGTCTGTTGCCGCGACCGACGCCGTTGGTGCGCGTGCCGCTGGCTTTGGGCATTGAACTGCGGCGGCGTCCCGCGCTGGACAAGATTGATGTGCTGCACGTGCAATACACTGCGCCTCCGTTTTGTCCCGCGCCAGTGGTAGCGACGATTCACGATCTGGCGTTTGAGCATTTGCCGGAAACTTTCACTCGCCGCGGGTCATTGCAATTGAAATTGACCGTGCGGCGCACGGCGCAGCGAGCGGCGCGCATCGCCACGGTGTCGGAATATTCGCGGCAGGATTTGCTGCGAACCTACCAACTTGCGCCCGAAAAAGTCGCTGTCACTTACAACGGCGTCGAAGCGCATTTCACCGCCCAACCTGCATCTCCAAACGAAGCTGACGACACTCGCCGACGTTTCAGCATTGGCAGGGACTTTTTGTTGGCGGTCGGCAGCCTGCAACCGCGCAAGAATCTGGTGCGCCTGATTCGCGCTTATGCCGGGCTGCGCGGCCAAAACCCCGGCTTTACGCCGCAGCTCGTCATCGTCGGCAGGAAGCTGTGGCTGGCGGATGAAATCTTCGCCGAAGTCCGGAGGCAAGGATGGGCGGAAGACGTGATTTTGACGGGCTACGTGGCCGACGAAGATTTGCCAAAGCTGTATCGCGCGGCGACGGCCTTTGTTTATCCGTCCTTGTTTGAAGGCTTCGGCTTGCCGCCCGTGGAAGCAATGGCTTGCGGGACGCCCGTC
>CAZRXE010000678.1:0-6860 GCA_964603695.1 uncultured Heliomicrobium sp. | reverse complement strand
CCCTCATACCGCCTCAGCATTTCTCTGAGAGGAACATCTGATTTTTTGCTGAAGGCACTTTCTAAATCATCACGAACATCATCTAGGATTTTGTCAAACTGTGCTTCTAGCCTGTGAGTCTGTAATTCGGGTTTCGAGTGAACAATCGAAAGTCCATCGAAGTCTTCTATCGGAGAATAAATCAGCTCAGTGGATAACGACTTCAAAAATAGCTCCACTGCGACTGCAGCGGTGTTAAGAAGTGGCAGTAGGAGTCCCGAACCAGGCGGTTGTTGTTGGAGCAATCTGCGCGCATCGTCATACTGCTCAGCCGCATCTCTCACTTGAGAGTCAGGAATTTCCATTCTTTTCTTCCAAGGTTGCTTACTCGAATCCATTGAATCACCTCTATGTCAGTCTCAATCGGTTATTCTAGTTCAATCCTTAACCTTTATCCGTGACCACCACGTCTGTTTTTGGTGCGCCTCTTCCATTTCGGCAACGCGAGCCTGTTGGTTTTTGCCGCAGCGCGGCAGTTGAGTTTAGCCCGGCTTTTCAAAGCCGGGAAAGCGATTCCGCAATCCGCCGCGTCGCGTAGTGACGCTTGAATCTCCCTCAAATTCAGTCGTCGCTACGCGACGAGAACATCAATTTGTCGCCTAACCCGGCTTTGAAAAGCCGGGCTATTTTCAATCGTCGCTCCGCGACGACAAATGCGGCGACAAGGGATCGAAGAAACACTTTTCTGATGTGTCTGCTATTTCCACCACCGCCTCTTGCGATGCGGGCAGGATTTGCACCTGCAAAGGCTTTCGCCCGTCAGCGTATGATGTAGTTCCTTCAGCATTCGCCGCTTTTCTGATTTCTTCGCGGTTCTGCCGCCTGATGTGCGGAAGGCCTGTGGCCTTCCGGCAAGCGATTGTTTCTCACTTGGGGCTGTGCCCCAACCGTTCGGGGCGTAGCCCCAAAATCAAGAGCAAGCGTCTCCGGCAAGTCGGAGACTTGCCGCACATCGGGCGGCCAAGCCGCGAAGAAGTTTCGACTTCAAAGATCGGCGCTACCCTTATCGGGAAGCCGCGAAAATCGGTCATTCTCTAAAAGTAATAGTCGCGCTCGGAACCGTCATAGCGTTTGCTGCGCAGACAGCATTTCTTGAAACCGGCGACCGGAGCCGCAGGGGCACAGGTCGTTGCGTCCGAGCTTTTCGATCAATTCTTTCTTGCCGCGAACTACGCGGCGGCGGCGTTTGACGTGGGTTTCGGATGGATAACCTTTACGTCGTTTGCTCGTGAGTTCGGTGAAAGCACTCGTCATCAAATCGTTTTGTCTTGGCCATAACTACCTCCGGGTTGGCTGCGTTCATAATCTTGCAAGGATTCGGCAAACCGTATCTGTTGAATGCGGTCGTTGATGGATGGAATGTGGAGCAGCTTTTCAAAATGACAAAGCAGGCATCGCGTTTTCCCGCAATCCATCGGTTTTCGTTTGCGAAAGCGTCCGCGCTGGAATTTGCGTTCCTCGCTCACCGGCTGATCCGGCAAGTGACCGCTGCGACGCAAGTAAATGCGCTGGGCGCGGATGATTCTTTTCAGTTCCTGATGGTATCTCTTCATAACTTGTTCGCCGGGGACGCAGGCATTCTCGCCTGCGTCCCCCGATCGGCTGAGGACGCTGCTTGAACCGGGTGGCGGCGCGGCGAGCGTTACGAACCTTTGCATCCCAAATTTTGTTCCTTTCCCCAAAAGAACAAGGACCGTAACGCTCCCCGTGCCGCCACAGGCTGAAGACGCCTTCGTTCTAAAACCGTTGGCTGGAGGACGCTGCTTGTTTGCGACGACAAAGAGAGATGAAACCCGCGCTCTTCCGCTGAGCTACGCTCCCATAAGTGGTTTTGGTGGGAGCGGCCGGGAGTCGAACCCGGCGACCTCGTCGTTATCAGCGATGTAGTTCCATCGGCATTCGTCGCAAATGCGGTAAGCGTGACGACAAGATCGAAGAAACGTTTTTTTTGAGCTACAACCTGCGCTGCAACAAGATCACAGGCACAGGCAGGCGGAAATCGAATCCGCAACTTTCAGCCCCCCGTCGCCGGGCGGTTGATGCTCTGCCATGTAGTTCCTTCAGCATTCGTCACGTAAGTTTGTTGGCGACAAGATCGGAGAGAGTTCTCCCCCACAAGTGAAATGGAGGAGGCGGGGGTCGAACCCGCTCGCCTTGCGGCTTACCGATGTACTCCCGTCCAGCATTCGCCAAAGTGAATTTCAAAGAACTGCAATTTGGTCAGGCCGACCAGAAGTTGTCGAGACACTTTTCCAATAAATGTAGTCCCGACGGGCATTCGGCCTGGAAAACTTTTCAAAGTCTCAGTCAACAACGACCGGCGTTGGCAGAACAGCGCGGGGCTGGTGCCGACCGTTGATGACTGAAATCGAAGGCTGAGGAAAAAGGAAGCTTCGCGCTTCTTTTTTCGCACGCTGGAAGCGATGCGTACCCAGCCGTTACAACGTCACGGACTCGATGACGCCGATCCAGTGATCGGCGGCGAGGCGTCCGGCGGCGAAGTCTGCGATCACGTCAAAGACTTGATCGGAGAAGCCTCCAATATTGAGTATGTCTTCGCGCGTCTGCGCCTGAGTCGTGGCGTTAGGTTGAATATCAATGCAGACCAAACGCGCCGACGGATTGCGTCGTTTGAATTCCGCCCATTGTTCGGTCGTGGCCGTAGCGCGTTCCGCCATCCAGCCGCGCGCGCTGCCGTCCACCCACGATTCGTTGTCCGAAACGTAGATGACCAGATCGCCGCGAGCTTTGCGGCGGTTCAGTTCGCGCAGCGGCGCACTGCAATTCGTGCCGCCGCTGGGCAAACCGGCCAGCTTTTCGGCGTTGGTCATCACGCTGTCGCGCGGGTTCAGGTCGGCCTGAACCACGTGATCCGAAAACGGTATGACCTCCGCCTGCGGGTTCTGGCGCAACACCGTGGCCGCGACCAACGCCGCGACATCAATACAGCGTACCTGACTGGTAGCGCCGTCACGGTGGCCAGTTACCGGTGAATGCATCGAACCGGAAACGTCCGGGAAGACGTAAACCTTCCCTTCCACTTTCGGCACGTTGCGCGTGGCGATTTCCATCGCGTCCTGCAAGGCGTCGCGCACGTTGATCGGAACCGCGGTTGCCTGACCGGTGTTCTGGAACGCCGCCATCAACTGGTACGGGAAGACGCGAGCTTTTTTGATCGCTTCTTCGTCGCGCAGCCGGTTGGCAATCAATTCCGCCAAACCCGGTTGTTCAAAGACGCCGTGGCGCGCGAAGGTGTTCAGGTTCATGCGCGTCATTTGCCACGGGGCATTGCGCGCAATCTCCGTCCAGTCTTTCGTGCCCAGCGGCAAACTGGTCAGCATCTGGAACGGAACTTTTGGCACTTCGAGCGATTCGCCCGCTTTGAAATGCTCGAACTGGCGCACCAGCGCGGGCAGAGCCTGGGCGTTGAAATCGCGACCGATGAAATAACCGTAGAGCGCGGCGCGGCTTTCGGTCTTCGGTTTCGGGTGAATCATCTTGATCACGTCGGCCAGCGAAGGCGATTGTCCGACCGAATCCTTGAAGACGGCTTCGTCCGAACGCGCTTCCAACCATTCGTTAATCAGACGTTTCGGGGCGGTTCCGAGCGAATGCCGGCCAACCGCTCCCGACCGAATCATCTGCACGAAGTTGCGCAACATCTTGCCGTTATCAATCACGCGCGGGAAAACGGCCTTCAACATTGACACGTCTTTGACCGCGAGCACCGCGCAGAGCAATGCCGGCATATCTTTCATGTGGCCGCGTTCACGGGCGTAAAGCGCCAGTTGCGCGATGAACACAGCGTCCACCTGCTTCGACAGCTCAATCACTTTTTGAAGCTGTGTTTTGGCATCAGCGTAAAACGTGCCGTTCAGGCAGCCTGTGACGGCGTATTGCGCCAGGGCCGCTTTCGGCGAAAGCTTGTAAGCGCGTCCACCCGCTTCGTTGATGGCGTTGGTTTTCGGCAGCAGCTTTCCGGCCAGCGTTTTGAACAGTTTCTTGTTTGCCATTTCGTTGCTCTCCTTTCGATCTTTTATCGCTTTGTTTTTGACGAGCGAAGAAATGGCATAAACCGTTCCAATGCACCAAAAAATCAAAAGATGAATTGAAGAAAGTCGGCAAGTCGTTGATCAACAAAGGAATTTTGTTCAGCGATAATTTTTTGCGGACCGGCTTGGCGATTCCGGCGATAGCCATTTACTATCCGAATCGCTAAGGAGTTAGATTTTATTCTATGGCTCAAAAAGACGTGGTATTGATCGGATTGCTCGGGCCGAACCTGGATTCGGGCGACGGGCCGGAGCGTTGGGATCGTTGGCGGCCTACGGTGGCGATTTGTCAGCAGGAAGATTTGGTCATTCACCGTTACGAACTGCTTTACCAGAAACGCTACGAAAAGCTGGCAAACCTCATCATCGCGGACATTCGCGCAACATCGCCGGAAACCGAAGTTTGCCCGACCGAGATTGAGTTCGACGATCCCTGGGATTTGGAAGAAGTTTACGGCGCGCTGCTGGATTTTGCGCGAACGCGAAAGTTCGACGCGGCGCGGCAGGAGGTATTGGTTCACATCACCACAGGCACGCACGTCCAGCAGATTTGCCTGTTTCTGCTGACCGAAGCGCGTTACTTCCCCGGCAAGCTGATTCAGACGGCGATGATCAGTCGGGGCGAGCGCGAGGTCATCGGCTGGTATCGTGCAATTGATCTGGATTTGTCTAAGTACGACCGCATCGCTTCGCGCTTTGCCAAAGAGCGTGCCGAAAGCGTGACCTTGCTGAAATCCGGCATTCCCACGCGCAACAAACAGTTCAACAAATTGATTGACCGCATTGAAGAAGTCGCCATTCGTTCGCGCCAACCGATTTTGCTGATGGGGCCGACCGGCGCGGGGAAATCGCGGCTGGCCAAGCGGATTTATCAACTCAAACGCGAACGGCATCAGGTGACGGGCGATTTTGTGGAAATCAACTGCGCCACAATTCGCGGCGACGCGGCAATGTCTGCGCTCTTCGGCCACGTCAAAGGCGCGTTCACCGGCGCGCTGAAAGACCGTCCCGGCTTGTTGCGCGCGGCAAATAACGGTTTGCTGTTTCTGGACGAAATCGGCGAACTCGGCCTCGACGAACAAACCATGCTGTTGCGGGCGCTGGAGGAAAAAGTCTTTTTGCCGCTGGGCGGCGACCGCGAAGTCAAAAGCGAATTTCAGTTGATTGCCGGAACCAATCGCGATCTGGCGGCGATGGTGCGCAAGGGGCGCTTTCGCGAAGACCTGTTGGCGCGCATCAATCTGTGGACGTTCCGGCTGCCGAGTTTGAAAGACCGCGCCGAAGACATTGAACCGAATCTGGAATTTGAATTGGAAGAGTTTGCGCGCACGCACGGCACGCGCGTCACTTTCAGTCGCGAAGCACGCGCACGATTTTTGAAATTCGCCGTCTCCGCCGAAGCCCGCTGGCAAGGCAACTTCCGCGATTTGAACAGCGCCATCACGCGGATGGCCACGCTGGCACCGGGCGGCAGAATTTCTCTCGCCGTGGTCGAAGAAGAGGTCGAATGTTTGCGGCAGATGTGGACGGAACCGGCAAGCGACGACGGCGAGTTACTGGAACGTTTGTTGGGCAGCGACGAACTGGAAGAACTGGATTTGTTCGACCGTATGCAACTGGCCTGTGTGATTAAAGTTTGCCGCGAAGCCGGTACGCTTTCAGAAGCGGGGCGGAAGCTGTTCGGCTCTTCGCGCGAACGCAAGAAAACCGCGAACGATGCCGACCGGCTGCGAAAATATCTGACGCGATTCGGCCTGAGTTGGCAGGATTTGCAGCAAGCATCATAACCCTGCCAACCGGACTGACCTGATTTTTCACTGCTCCGACTCTTGTGTTAAGTTCCGCGCCGGAGCGCGTTATCAAACCACGACAATCAACTGCCACAATTTGAGGAAACAACCATGTCTGAAAAAACACGACGCACGATGATGTTTGTGTCCGCCATGATGATCTGTTTATCGCTCGCTTTTGCCTGGACGGTTTCGGGGCAGCGTTCAAGCAGCGATGTGGATTCGGCCAAAGACGCCGCCGAAGACCAATGGGAATATCTGGTCGTCGCCGGCGGAAACCAGAATCTTTCTTCGGTCAGTGGAGAAAAGTTGTCAGGCAAACGCAAACTGCCGGACAACTCCTTCCGCGAAGCTTCCGTGCTGGGACGCAATTTCGACAAGCTGGGCGAGCAAGGCTGGCAATTGGTGACGGTTCACGGCCTGCCGGCGGAGCCGATCTATTATTTCAAACGTCTGAAATCCAGGGACGTGCGTTAAGCCCAAACCGCCCGCACCTAGCCAATGAAACGTCACTCACATAGGGCGCATCTGATTGCCATTATTTCGCTGCTGGCCGGATCGTTACTGTTCGCCTATATCATCCAGCGCATCGGCTGGCAGGAAATTGCCCTGCGGATTCAAGCGATTGGCTGGGGCTTTCCGCTGCTGCTGGTGGTGTCAGCGTTGCGTCCGCTGGGCAGAGCCTGGGCGTGGTTTCGCTGCTTTGAACCGCAAACGCGAGGCTTCGGTTTCTGGGCGGCGCTGCGTGCGCGATTGGCGGCGGACGCGATGGGCGTGGTCACTTCGGGCGGCCCTTTTGTCGCTGAACCTTCGCGAGTGTTTTTTTTCGGCGGGCGCGTTGCGGTCAAAGACGCTTCGGCGGCAGCGGCGGTGGAACTGCTCAGCTACACCTCGTCCTGCGTCCTGCTGCTGCTGGGCGGAATGCTGACACTGCTGTTCGACGCGGCGGTCGGCGATTCGATGCGCAAGGTCTTGATCG
>CAZRXE010000677.1:0-1566 GCA_964603695.1 uncultured Heliomicrobium sp. | reverse complement strand
GTCCATTTTCAGCAGCATGGGATTCATCCCGGCGAGGGCCGTATCCAGCGTGGTGACTTTGACTTCGACGGAATTGCCGTTAGAGCCGTCGGGACAAATATAATTCTCAGTGCCCAATCCCTCCGTGAACCGCACCGTTCCAGCCTCGCTTCCCAAAGCCGAGTTCACCAGCGTGACGCGATCCGCCAGGTTGTTCAGTCACACATTGCGCAGCAGGCATGCGAATGTGCCGGGGCTCGGTTCAAACGACACGGACCTTGCGCCGACTGCTCCACTTGCCAGCACGGTGTAAGCGCCCACGTACGTTCCGGCATCGACGAACAGGTCTTGCGGTCGGAGGAAATGCAGAACGAACGACATGCTGTCAAATTCGTTGAGCGCCGGCATGATGAAATGCGCCGCGCCTTTCATTCGTGGCGGCACCGCCAGCCACGTTTCATTGGGAAAATGGACGCACACGTCACCGGGCAGGAGGCGTGACGCCACCTGCGCGACGGCAAAATTCGCCATGGCCTTGAACTTTTGATGGCGGTGCAACGGATGGTTTCCAACCCAGCGCAACGTCCCAAACAATTTTCTGAGAAAAGTCATACAGATTGACACGCAGGATTTCAGTCGGGCTGCTCGTGCGCAAACCCTAATTCACAAGGCTTGTTTCTGCTCTTCGATCGAGGCCTGCCGTTTCATCGATACCGCCCAACCTGTCAGCAGGACGGCAAATGCCGCGCCCGCCGCCACAGGCATCAGGCCCAGCAGCGCCTGGGGCGTCTTGCCCAAACAAAGCAACGCCACCCAATAGCCCAGCCCGAGCACGCCATACAGCAATGTCACCTTCAACCATCGGCTCGATAGCGCCCACATTGCCAGCGCCTGCAAGAGTCCCACAAAGACCATCGTCGTGGCCAGTCGTCCTATCATCGCCGCTGCTTCGGGCGTCTCTTTGTTGAAAATCAGCTTCACTGCGAAGTTTTTCAGGATGAGAAGGCCGATCGCCCCACAGGCGAGCCCCAGCGCGTAGAGACCGGGCAGTTTGAATTGCTCGCGCACCACGGCGCCTTCGCGATGGCCGGAACGCGATGTGAACAACACCACCAGCAACGGTCCGACCACCATGGGCAACGCCCTCGCCAGCAGAGCCGCTGCGGAGTAAATGCCAATCTCCTCTCCCGGAAAATATCGTTGCGCCACCAGCAGATCGCCCTGAGTGAAGCAGTAGCCGCCACCCACGCACGCAGCACTCGCAATCAGATAGAGGACAAACTCCTTGTCCCACGGCGTCACCGCTTCGCCATGACTGAACAATTCCTTGCGCCAATACAACAGAACAAGATTCGCAAGCACTGCGAATCCCGTCGCCATCACCGCTGCTTCGGCAGCGGGATGCCTTTCTGTCGCAAACCATCCGAACGCCAGCCGCAGTCCCACGGAGGCAAGCCCGATGAATGCCAAGCGTTTGAACCACGACATGCCCTGGCACAGAGCTGTGGCCAACGAACCCCACAAGCTTGCAATGACGCAAACGACGGCCATCAGCATCAGGCTTGAGCGCGGAAAATTGAAAAACTC
>CAZRXE010000676.1:0-2586 GCA_964603695.1 uncultured Heliomicrobium sp. | reverse complement strand
CACGCCGTGAAGATCTTGAACTGGCAGGTTAAGTGCGGTGCAGAAGTGTTCGGCATATTCCATATAAGATTTGATAGTTGTCGTCATTTGTCATTGATTTTCGCGGCAAGCGAGGCGCTGACAAATTTCAGATCTCAAATGACAAATGGAAAATGAAAGGAACTGTCATACGGAAAATGAAACTTGCCAACCTTCCGAATAAACAGTGAAAGGTGCAAATGCCAATAATGCCAACTCAACCGCTCGCCGTTACGCTGCCGCCATCGGAATATCCTTATAGCTTCGTGGAACTGGTCGCCTTTCGCGGCGATTTCCCGCCGCTGCTGGGCTTCGTCAATCCGAAAGGCATTGCCTATCACTCTCAGCTCAACCGTCTGTTGGTTTCGCTTTCGCCTTCGGGTTACGTGTCAACGCGCGAACAGATTTTGAATCTGGTCACGGGCGAAGGCGCGCGAACTCGCTTCGCGCCTGATTACAAAATGTACACTTCGGTTGAATCCAAAATCGCCGTCGTGCCCGACAGCGGACCGCCGGTGAATGCAGGCTTCACACCGGGCGAATTGTTTTTGGGTCGCGGGCCGCAAACGGAAATTTCCCGCCTCTCCGCCGCCGGAGAGATTCTGGACGATGTCTTTGCCGACTTCGGACTGGGCGGCGGATTCTGGGGCGGACTGGCTTTCGACACGCAGGGAGATTTCGGCGGACGCCTGATTGCCGCTGAAGCCAACGGCAAAATTTATTTGCTCAATCCCGACGGCACATCGGAATTGCTGATTGATTTGGCGCTGCGTTTGGAAGGGCTGGCCGTTGCGCCGCTGACTTTCGGCCCGCACGCCAAAAACATCATTGTCGGCGTGGAAGGTTACGGCGATGCGGACTTGCGCGGCGGCGAGGTTTACGCCATCAGCCCGAATCGAAACGCCACGCTACTGGCCGACATAGGCTACGCGGCAGAGGACATCCAATTCGTCCCGGCGCTGGGCGGCACGTTTTATCAAACCCAGCTTTGTTTTGACCGCGAACGCGAAAACCGCATCTTCGCCGTCAGCGCCAGCCAGTTTCTGAATCGCGCCGGGCGAATGATCGTCAACAACGAAATGACAGGTGAATTGTGGGAAGTAACGTGGGACGGTGAAAAATACACGCAGCAAAACGTCGGCACGGTTCCCGGACGCTGGTCAACCACAGGTTTCAACGTGCAAGGCACTGAACTTGAAGCCGCCTGCTTCGCCGTCAAAACCCCGCGCATTCCCAACTGGACGAACTGGCAGCCGATTCCCGGCAACTTCGCGACGGACAGCGCCCCCGCCGCAGCGGCAGATCCTTCCGGCGAAGTCGTGCTGTTCGGCAAAGGCTCCGGCGACCGGCGTGTTTACATCAACCGGCAGGAAGAGCCGCTCTCCATCCCGCCCGATCCGCCCGATCCAAACGACCGCGAACGTCGCTGGCGCGGCTGGCAGCCTGACCCGTTTCGCATCGTCACACCGCACGCGCTGGCTTGCTCGCTGCACAACAATCAACTCTATGCGTTCGCCGTTCGCCCTGAAGGCAACATCGTTCACAAGTTCTATACCGGCAGCGAAGACGAGCAGACCGTTCAATCCTGGCAGGACGTTCCTGGCGGCATTCAAACCAACACCGCCGTCGCTTGCGCCACGGTCAATGGCCGTTTGGTGCTGAGCGCGCTCAGTCAGGACAGGAAAATCTTTTTGAATGAACTGGCTCCTGGCGGACGTTACTGGAGCGGCTGGTATCAAATCCCCGGCGGCGGAAGCACGGATGTCACTCCCACGGTAGTTTCGTTTCAGGATGAGCTGTACGTCTTCATTAAAGGCGTCGTCTCCAAACGCATTCTGGTCAAAACGCGCACGCTTAACGGTGACTGGATGCCCTGGTCGGAAATTCCCGGCGCGGGCCGCACAGATGCGCCCATCAATGCCGTCGCCACCGAAGGGCAACTCTTTGTTTTCGTGCAAGGCACGGATCAACTTCCTTACGTCAACATCGCCAGCGAAACCGGCACCTGGACTGGCTGGATTCCATTGCCTAATGCGGGCGTGGTCGGAACTTCGCTGGCACCGGCGGTCAGCGGCAACCGCGTGTATCTGTTCGCCAAAAGCATGGACTCAGCACAAGTCCTGGTGCGTTCGACGTTGTAATTTGTCGGCGATGCGAACGCGGACAAATGCGTCGCCGACAAACAAAATCTCGCAAGTTTCATGAGTCTTGAAAAGTAGAGAGCAGTCTTCTTTCATTTTCCATATACCAGTTAAAATTTTTCATTTGTCATTGATTGCCGATCTTGCCGAGAAATGCCTGAATTGATTGGCCAATGGCCAATTTCCAATCTCATATCGCAACTGGAAAATAAACAGCGCAGCCTTACCTAGGACGTGAAACTTGCCCAAAATTTCGATTGCCTGCATTTTCGAGCCAGATTAGAATCCACCCGCCCTTCGAGAATTGCATCCACTGGCAATCTCATCTGCGACCCATTCAGAAATTCCCCGACAGCATCCGCCCCCCAATCCGCGTTTCCTGATATTTTTTGCGACTAGGGAGTTCATCTAAATGACTCTGTTTCAC
>CAZRXE010000675.1:0-2119 GCA_964603695.1 uncultured Heliomicrobium sp. | reverse complement strand
ATTTCCATCGGGACAGGGAACTGCGTGTCGTGTAACTGACGCAAGTCCAATTCACTCATAGGGGATTCTTCTCCTCAAACCACTCCCGCAAAATCGCCCGCAGTATCCCGTCATTCACTAATTCCGGGTCATCCGCGAAGTTCGGAAGTGCGACAATCATCCGATACAACTGCTCGTAACCGACTTGCTCTACATCAATATCTGGATACACGTCCATCAAAGTCAGGACGATCTCAAACGTAGCTTCCCAATATAAGGCAGGTAACAGTGGTGTTTCGTCTTGCATTTTCAGAGTTTAACGCAAGTTACAGGATTTATCGACAACAAAAGTCTCACCACCGTCTGCATTATTCATAAATGTGTCAGTCGCCGCAGTCTCTAGCTGCCGCCGAGTATCGCGTCGGTATCGATCTGCGCGCGCTGCAAACGCCCGCTGTAATCGACGTACACCGACTTCCATTCCGTGAATGAATCCAGCGCCGACTGCCCCGCTTCGCGCATCCCGTTACCCGTGCCGCGCGTGCCGCCGAACGGGAACTGAATCTCCGCGCCTGTCGTGCCGTGATTGATATATACAATGCCCGTCGTCAAATCGCGGATTGCGCGGAAAGCGGCGTTCACGTTCTCGGTGAAAATGCTGCTGGATAAGCCATAGGCCGAAGCGTTGTTGACTTCGACGGCTTCTTCCATCGTCTCGACTTCGATGATCGACAGCACCGGCCCGAAGATTTCTTCACGCGCAACGCGCATGTCCGGCGTCACATCCCCGAACAGCGTCGGCAGGAAAAAGTAGCCTTTTTCCTGACCTTTCGGCTGCGAACCGCCGACCAGAATATTAACGCCTTCGCCCCTTGCCACGCCCATATAACTCTGAACTTTGTCCAGTGCTTTCTGGTTGACCAGCGGCCCGATCTGCACGGACTCGTCCAAGCCATAGCCAATCGTCAGCTTGCGTGTACGCTCGACCAGCGCCTCGACCAATTTCGGCTTGATACCTTTCTGGACGATCAAGCGGCTGGTGGCGGTGCAGCGCTGGCCGGTTGTGCCGAACGCGCTCCACAAAATGGCCTCTGCCGCCAGTTCGAGATTGGCGTCATCCAGCACGATGATGGCATTCTTGCCACCCATTTCGAGCGTGACTTTCTTACCGAGTCCGGCGGCTTTGGTATAAACCTGCAAGCCCGTATTGGTCGAACCCGTGAACGAGATAATACGAACAGCGGGATGCTCGACCAGTGCCGCGCCCGTTTCGCCCGCGCCGACTACCAGATTCAAAACACCTTCCGGCAGTCCCGCATCGGCAAAGGCTTTCGCAAAGGCCGCGCTCACCGCTGGCGTATCTTCGCCCGGTTTCCACACAACCGCGTTGCCGCAGATAAGCGCTGGAAGAATCTTCCAACTCGGTACGGCGATGGGGAAATTCCAAGGGGTGACGAGTCCGACAATACCAACTGAGTCGCGCAGAGCCATTCCGAACTTGTTCGGCATCTCGACGGGCGCGGTATATCCCAACAAACGCCGCCCTTCCCCGCCCATGTAGTACGCCATGTCGATAGCTTCTTGAACGTCGCCACGCGCTTCGGTGATGACCTTGCCCATTTCCTGAGTCATCAGCCGCGCAAGGTCTTCTTTGCGCTCTTGCAGCGCCTGTGCCACCCGGAACAGGATTTCGCCACGGCGTGGAGCAGGCGTCAGCCGCCACGTTTTATAGGCCGCCTGTGCCGCTTTCACTGCCGCGTCAACATCAGCCGCGCCGCTCTTGGCCGCAGGCGCGACCAGTTCTTCGGTAGCCGGGTTGAAGCTGTCGAACGTCTCGCCCGAACGCGCTGCAACCCATTCGCCGCCGATGTAATTTTTGACTAATTCAGCCATGCGTCAATCTTTTCGCTCGTTTCAAAAAGTGCAAAAGTGAGGTTATTCTAGCTGGTAAGCGCGACTAATTGAAAGAACCACCTTTGTGCAAAATTATACCACTTTGTCCTGAATTTCACAAACAAAGTGGTTACTTGAAGATTTCCTTCAATGCCAGTTTGAATCCCGGAAGGACTGTACCGCCATCGAGTTCGCCATTAATGCCCACAATTTTTACGGGTTGACCCGGTACATAGACCTCAACCTC
>CAZRXE010000674.1:0-8275 GCA_964603695.1 uncultured Heliomicrobium sp. | reverse complement strand
TGCTGCTCTTTCAGGTAGGCCGCAAACTTCGCTGCCGATTGCGGAAGCATCATCTCCAACGCGGCTTTCAAATCGGCTGCGCGCGTGGCGGGATTGACGGCGTAAAGCAACCGCACATATTCGCCAACGAGATATTTCTTGTCGGCGTCGCCCACCCTGTCCGGCATCATCTTTACTGCATCCGTTTCGCCGAACTCGCGGTTGTTGATCATCAGAACGCGTCCGCTGGAACGATCTACCACGATTCGGTCAGGCCGCCGCCAGTATTGCCAGGCATTGCCGAGCGCGCTCAAAGTGAATAGACAAAGGATGATCAGCAGCGCCGTCAGCAATTGAAAGTTGGTGCGGACATCCGCCGGATCACGATAGATGACCGTTCGCTGTGTTGACCCGGCTGATTCCGCATTGGTTTTTTGTTTGTCGTTTTCACCCCCAGGTTGGCGGTTTGCTAACTGGGGTGCTTCCCAAACTTCATTCATACTGGTCTGTTCAGTCATTGTATTTTTCTCTTTCGGTGAAATAGATGATCTAAAAATGCGCTGACTGATGGAACCGTGTCTGGCTCAGGCAGCGCGATTGAGTGACTTCGACCGCCTTCTTTCAATTCGGGTGCCAGATGTGGACATCCTTTTATTTCGCTCGGTCGCAGTGATTGATGAGGTCTTGAGTCGGGTTTTGTAGTTCGTGGAGGCTAGAGCTTTGGAATTTTGTGGTGCCTTTTTGATACGCGTATGGTGATTTGCTGTTCCTACCAGCGGATTAGTCGCGCAGGGAACCGAAATATATCGAACGCCTCGTCACTGTTCGCTCTGATTTTCTCTGTTCTTGGTCTTGGCCATTATTTGCACGAATACTTTTGCGAACTGTGTGAAGCGGGGCACTTCGCTCTTCATTGATTACAAACTGGCCATCTTTCGCTGAAGCAGATTGTTGAGATGTGAGGAAGGATGCGGCTGAGAGCCTTTCAAGCAATTGCAGCCCATGCGCAACATACCTTTGCGTCTCGCGATAAGGTGGGATTCCGCCTGTGACGATGCCCTTCGGATTGATAAGGCGTTTCCCGGTGTTGATTGTGCGTCCAGAAAGATAAGCCTCAACCGTTCCTTCGCCAGAGTTATAAGCAGCCAGAGTCAAATCCGTGCGGTTGCTAAAACGTGCTGTCAGATCAAGTACATATCTTGCTGCCGCATCAATTGCAGAAGTCGGATTATATGGATCGGTCAATCCATATCGTGAAGCTGTAGCAGGCATGAACTGCATCAACCCGCATGCACCCGCACGGCTCTTTTGCCTGGGGTTAAAGCGCGTTTCAAGATACGCGATCACCCAGAGCAGATGCGGATTGATGCCGTGCTTCTTAGCAGCATCAACAATGATCGGCTCAAACTGTCGCGCCCTGCGTATCGCAGCCTCGTCTATCTCAACGCTCTGTCCATAGACGATCCCGTCGCCTGCGCATAACAAAAGCAACAGCAGACTCAATCGAATTGCTTCTCTCAATCTGACCTGACTGATCCATTTCATCATGCGGATTGACTCCGCAAAGTGAATGCCGCGCAGTTTGCGTTCTGTTGTGGCCTGAAGTTTGCCAAGCATTCGGACGAGACTGAGAGACGGCGCTTCCTGCATTTCTCTCAATCAATCTATCAACGAGTAAAGAGGTGAATTTATGAAATCGTGTTTGAACAGCACGAGCGCACGCGCAGGTGCGCGAATCATCGCCTTCGCACGCATCGTGCAATCCATCGAACCGGCCATCGTGATAATGCTGCTACTTGCCGCCGCAACAGTTGACGCGCTGGCGCAAACGCCTGGTGGCAACATCTTCGGTAGTGACCAGCAGGTAGGTAATGCGATCCGCGAGGCGATCAAGTGGGGGCGCAATCTGCTCTTCCTGATGGGTGTCGTCTTCGTCGGTTGGGGAGTGGTCAACTTCGGCACCGACAAGCCATCAGCAAAACAGTTTATTGCGGCTATCGGGTGTTTTGCTTTTGGCGGGATCGTGGCGCTCGTCTACTCAATCTCGCAGGGGAACGCGGTGAATCTCGATACGGGCTTTGGGAATTGAGGTGCGGCTATGCAACCGAGACCTGTCAGATCGCAAATTTATTTGCCGGTGCTGCGCTTTGGCATCACTGACGAAGACTGGGGCTTTGTTATCGTCGCCGCCATTTTCGGTTATGCGATTCCATTCTTGTTCGGGATGAAGGTTGGAAGCGTCCCGCTTGAGATGGTTGGCTGGATCATCACTATGGGGCTAACAATTCTTACGCTGAACATCATCCGACGTAAAAGCCGCCCCGCGTGGCTGCGACACGTCATTCAGGCAAAGGTGCAAGGTGAAATAAGCCGAAGAAAATTGCCGGGTGAAAACGCGCCCGCTTGGCTGAAACAAAATCAAGAAGGTTAATCATGGATGCAAATGCAATAGCACTGACTGCGAGCTGCGCTGCGGCGCTCGGCATTAGCGCGGGCCTGGCCATCAAGCTCGCACCGGTATTCCTGGTCGCGCAACGCGACTGGTCAAGATTGCGGTACGTCCCAGCGGCGGGAGTAAACAATGAAAGCAATAACGCGTCACTCTTACGCCCGCTGGGACGTACTCGCAATAATTCCATCGTCGGCCTATACGGCGATGCTCTGCGGCACGCAGACGGATCATTCACCCGCGCCTATCAAGTGGAACTTTGCCCAACTGTCTTCAGCGACGATCTCCTGATGGAGAATCGGTGCGATGCGCTCGCGCGAATGCTCGCCGCTCGCAAACCTGTTGGCACTGTGATTCAGTTCCGCCTGTCAGCAGGCGTTGACCCTGGCCGCGCGCTGTTCAAACACAATGATGCTTGTGATTGGAATGGTACTCATCAAGAAGCGGAGTTGTTGCACAACGGTGGAGTGCAACATTATGCGGCGATGGCCTCGCTCGGTTTGTTCCGACAAACGGTTCTCACTTGCTGGGTGAAAGTCCCGAATCCGAATCGGCGGATCGAGGATCAGTTCCTGCCAACGCTCAGGCGGGAGATCGGCAGGAATGGTCTGAAGAAATTCCCGATTGCTCTGGTCAAAAGCTGGCAGGCGGCTTCGTCGAAACAGATTGTTCGCAGGATCATCAGCGAGGAGCAGGAAGCCTTTGAAGAAGCGGAGAAAACGTTTCGCCAGATCGAACGCGAATGCCCGCTCAAGTTTACGCCCTTCAGTCGTGAGGAACTCTGGGCCGCAGCCTTTCTCGGTCATCGGCAGAATGCGACCTCGATTCCAGTACTGCCTGATGACGGCACTGATCTGCGCGAATATCTATGTGGTGAAACCATTGAATCGAGCGGCCATTACGTCATGCACGGCGCTTGTCCGGCGGCGTTGATCTCAATGTTCACGCCGCCACAACCAACCGTCGCGGCTGATGCGTTGCGGCTGCTGTGCGTCAACAGCACTCTTAATTTCAGGCACACGATAATCAGCGAATTCATCTATCCCGATCAACGCCAGGGCATTAAACGTCTTGATCGGCGCATTGGCCAGGTTGGGCGCTCGGCAAACAGCTTGACTGGGAAACATAAGTTGTCCCCCGAAGCGCGCGTCGCGCTGGAAGACCTCTCGTATTTGCGTCAGGACCTCGCAGGAGGTCGTGCGGCACTGACCCAGATGCGTTTCGCCGTAGTCGTTTACGGCACTCCAGCGCGAACGCGCGCCGAGCTTGCGGCATCGCTCAAAGAACTGGATCGAAATTGCGAGCAACTTATCTCCGAGGTTCGCAAAATCTCCGGCGCTGACGCCGACCGCGAAGAGCCTGCCGCGTTGCGCGTGCTTTATCAGAAAGCGCTTCTGGGTGAGACTGATGCCCGAAAGACAGGGCGTGAGATTACCGAAACCACATACTCGCTGGCTCCGCTTGTGCCGGCCGAATCCGAATGGACAGGCGCGCCGCGACCGCACACGCTGTTTTCTCTGCCGACGGGAAAGCTGATCGGCTTTGATCTCTTTGATCGCCAGTTAATCTCTTCGCCTCTTGTCCTGGCTTTAGCCGCCCCGCGCGGCGGCAAAAGCGTATTGCTGGCGCGAATGATTTGTGACGTTTTGGCCGGCAAAGCACATGCGTGCGTGAGAGCGGTTGATTTCGGCGAATCGTTCGGGCCGCTGGTTGATGTGCTTAACGGTCGTCACTTGCGATTTGACCCAGGCACGGACAAGACCATAAATGTTTGGGATTACGACGGGCTTGAACGCGGCGAGATGCCCGATGAAGTGCAGGTCGGCTTCGTCGTTGGCGATTTGATGCAACTGGCCCGCGTTCCAGTGAACGATGCTCTCGCAGAAGACATCCTGACCACACTCGTCAACGAAGTTTACCGAAACGAAGTCCCGCGCAATCGCTCCGGATTGCTCAAGCACGAGCCGCGCCTTTCACATTTGGTTGATTATCTCAGCACCTGGCCTTTCAAGGGGGCGGCGGCAAACCGTGCTGAGGAATTGAAGCTCGCGCTGAGTCAATTCTGTGGCCACAGCTTTCTGGACGCGCCGACACATCCGGAGTTCGCCGGTGACTCGCCATTCGATGTTTATGAACTCGATAGCCTGGAGAAGTTCCCGGAACGCGTGCGCGAATCGCTCGCCTACCGTGCCGCCGCCCGCGTCCTGCGTGCCATTGGAAAGCTCAATGAGGATGGGACGCGCTCGCCAACACTGCTGGTCTTTGATGAGGTCTGGAAGATCAAAGAGAAGTATCCCCGCATTCTCGATGTCATCAAGCGCGGTGCGCGCACCGGTGGAAAAGAAAATGCCGTGACGATTCTGGCGACGCAAGCCTACGAAGATTTATCCGGCATTCCAGACATCGCCAAAACCGCCGGTGTCAAAATCATCGGTAAACAGATTGGCGATTACACAACGCTGGTTGAGGACAGCGGTTTGTCGCTGCAAGCCGCCGCGGCCATCAGCGTGATTCACAACGTTCCCGGATCGCACGCCCAGTTTCTGCTGGTGATTGGTTCGGGCGAAGACAAGATCGTCCAGATGGTGCAGTGCGATCTGTCGCCGACCGAACTTTGGACTTTCACAACCAACCCCGATGAACGCAATGCGCGCGCTCGCGTGCTGACACTTAAGCCCAATTGGTCATTAGCACAGGTTATCTCCTGGCTGGCGGACTTTTATCCACAGGGACTTACGTGCCTGGGACTTGTGAAGATAGATGAATCATTACTCGGTTGAAGGGAAGGAGGGAGAGATGAATCAACAATGCATGCTCAGGTCGGTAATCATCGGCATACTTATCGCCACATTGCTGATGCCTATTCCAGTGCAGGCGCAATGGACGGTCTTTGACCCGGCGAACTACGGCCTTCAGTTAAAAAAGCAGGTGGAAGAACTCAATCGCTGGCTTGAGACGATCAATCAATACTCTCGGATGTATGAGAACGCCGCTGGGCAACTCACAAATTTGAAAGGCATTCTGCGCACGGCTGATGAATTACTGGCGCAAGACAAAAGGCTGCGCTCGCTGATGAGCAATTGGGGACAGGTCATCCGGTTGAGTTTTCGCATCAAGAATCAACTGACCAATCTTATCACCGGCAATATCCGCGCGATTGCCAATATGGCACAGCGACTGCGCAATGGCATCTTTGATCCCGAAGCTGACCGGCGCGATTTTGAAGAGTATTTGCGCTACGGCATCGGCCGCACCGCGCAGGATACGGAGTCAGAGCTTGAGCGGTTGAAGAAGATGGACAATCAGTTCGAGCGGCTGGAATACGATCATCAGATCGCCGCCGACAAGGCCGCCCAGCTTCAGGTTTATCTCGAAGGTAAGAAGGAAGAGTTGGAGCGGTTGAAGAACTGCGACGATTGCACTGAGAAGGATCGTGACCTTGAGCGCCTTTCGTTCGAGGTCGCCAAGCTGGAAGAAAAGATGACTCAAGCGCAGGCCGAGGTCAGCCGCTTGAACGACCTGAAGGCCAAACGCGCCGAAGCAATCTACCAAGTCGAAATGCAGCGCATTCACTTCGGACGCACGATCCGCAGTATGAGCCGTGCCTGGAAAGGCATCACAACCGCAACACAGGAACTGCGCGAAAAATTGGAGCAGGCGAATGATGGCAACTGAAAAGGTAAAACGAGGTCTGTCGGCACAGTTGACTGCGATCAGTTTGTTCACTCTGTTTTTCTGTGCCCCACTGGTGATGGCGCAATCCCCCACGCCATCACCAGCCCCAGCGAATGTCGCCAATGTCGCAGGCGCTGATGCGCTCACGGAACTTGTCATCGTCGCTGGCAGTCTGATTCCACGTGTTCAAGAAGCGATTGAAAGTCCTCTGGTCAAAGGGCTTGAAAATCTAGCATTCTGGCTTTCGGTGATCGTGATGATGTTTTCGTTTGCCCGCCTGTTTCGTGAAAACGATGGCGCGTCGAAGGACCTCTTCTGGTGGTGCTTCCGGCTGGCGATTGTTTTCACGCTTTTCGGTACTGGACGCACAATCATCAATACCTGGGGCCAAATCGGCTACGACATCGTCAATGTTACGGAGTTCAGGAAAGTCTTTTGGGACGCCGAGATCGAATTCAACTCGAACTACGACAAATTCACCGAAGGGATGTTTCTGGTCAAAGCGACCGGCACAACTGAAGCTTTAGCTGCTCTCACAACAAATGATGTCAACCTGCGCAACATTACCAGCGCGACCAATCCGGCAGCGTGGAATCTGCCAAACATTTTCATTGGCCTCACCATTGGCCGTGCCATTTTGCAATTCTCTCAAATCTTTCTGGCCTTGCTTGGCGCGTTTATCACAATCGCCTTGCGACTGTTCGCGCCTTTTGCAATTGCGCTAGCGATTGACCGCTTGCTGGCTCAGCGTATCTCGTATCCGTTCGCTTGGAGCGCCGCAATCTTCACGATGGTCACGCCACTCGTCAGCCATATACTCGGATACATCGTCTATCAGGTTGGCAATATGGCGTTGACGATTATCAAACCGGAGAGTCAGATTTTCACGCTGGCCGCTGATGGCTCGATCAGCGGAGACCCGAATACGGTCGGCCCGGCAACTGCCGCGTGTATCGTGCTGATCGTATTGATGGTCGTCAGTTCGCTATTGCTGCTTGCCTCCCCCTACATCAGCTACAAGCTCGCCTTCGGTCAAATCTTTGAAGCCGTTTCTGCGACTGCGGCAGGATGGATGGGCGCGTTGACCGCGACTGGCATTGAGATCGCGGGCATCACGTTCGGCTCTGCCCTACAGCGACAAGCCAGCGAGACGCGCATTGAAGGACAGGCGCAGGCCGAAATCGCCAGGGCAATGGCAGGAAGAGAGGCGGGCGATCTACAAAGCCGCGCACATAAGATTCTTGGTTTACAATCAGCCTCTGCCAGCCGTGTTCAAGCTCTCGGCGCAATCTCCGGTGGTTACGCAATGGCGCTGCAGATGAATGAAGCGCAAAGACAAGCCACAACCGGCATGATTGAACAAAGCCGCCAGCAGCAAGTCGTCGGCATTCTCGCCGACCGCAGCTTCGGGCAAAGGTCGGCGGGAATCCAGGCAGGCCGTGAAGAACGCGACTTACTCATTACGCAGGCGCAACAAAATACCAGCACGCTTATCCATCGCACTGCCGACGTTGGCGAGCACGCAGTCACCGGGATTGCCAAGCTTGGAGGCGATTCTCTTCCACTGTTGCCCGCCGCGCCCTACGCAATGAAGATCGTCACTGACGTTGGCAGGGGCGCGGCTGACATCTCCATGAATAACACTACGACTGATGCGAAGGTGAATTCAGTCCGCATTGCCGGTCAGAGCCAGGTCGAGAATTACGAATCCACGACAAAGATGCGCGAATACGCAGCGGACATTTACGCCGAGCGGGCAACGAGCATCTCAAATCAGCAGGCATCTGCAAACAACGCGGCCGCTCGCGTCAATCGGGACTTTGCAGCAGGTGGTGTCGAAAGCGCCTATCGCAAACAGGTGCAAGGCGTCACGCAAGCCTATCAACTCAATCTTGATGCCAACCAGATCAATCTTGGCGGAGCGTTGAAGGCTGCAGAGATTATGCGGTCCTCAGGGATGAAAGCTGTGAAGCTTGACCAGATGTCACAGATCGTCAGCACGCTAAGTCGAGATTTGGCGAGACGCACGGAGATGGCAATGTCCCTCAGATATTGAACAAGGGCAATACCTGAGGAACCGAATTGAACTTGCTGCCTGCGGCATGGACAGTGAATAGGGGGCGCTGAAATCGGGTTTGACGGACTTACGTCTATTTGTTACTTTCCAAACGT
>CAZRXE010000673.1:0-3353 GCA_964603695.1 uncultured Heliomicrobium sp. | reverse complement strand
ATTTACATCGGTAGTCAGGGAATCGTGCAGGGCACGTTTGAAACCTTTGCCGCCGTGGCGGAAAAACACTTCAACGGTTCGCTGGCCAACAAACTGGTCGTTTCCGGCGGAATGGGCGGAATGGGCGGCGCGCAGCCGTTGGCAGCGACGATGAACGGCGCGAATTTCATCGGCATTGATGTTGATCCCGAACGCATTCGCAAACGCATTGCGACCGGCTACTGCGACGAAATCACGTACAAACTGGACGAAGCGTTATCGCTGACGGCGGCGGCTTGTCGCAGCGGGAATACGATTTCAGTCGGTCTGGTCGGCAATTGCGCCGACGTGTTGCCGGAACTGATCAAACGCGGAATTCGCCCGGACGTGCTGACAGATCAAACCAGCGCGCACGATGCCCTGAACGGTTATGTGCCGAACGGCATGACGATTGATGAAGCGTTGCAACTGCGCCGCGACAAGCCGGAGGAATACGTCAAACGTTCGCGCAAGGCGATGGCTCGCCACGTCGAAGCGATGTTGGAATTGAAGCGGATGGGCGCGGTGACCTTCGATTACGGCAACAATCTGCGCACGCAGGCCAAACAGGCGGGCGTGGAAGATGCCTTTGAAATTCCCGGCTTTGTGCCGGAATACATTCGCCCGCTGTTTTGCGAAGGGCGCGGGCCGTTTCGCTGGGTGGCGCTGTCGGGCAATCCTGACGACATTCGCAAAACGGATGATCTGGCGCAGGAACTTTTCCCTGACGATCCGGTTTTGAACCGCTGGTTGAAATTGGCGCGCGACAAAGTGAAGTTTCAAGGTTTGCCGGCGCGCGTGTGCTGGCTGGGTTACGGCGACCGCGCGGAATTCGGCGTGGCCATGAACGAGATGGTCAAACGCGGCGAACTCGATGCGCCGATTGTCATTGGCCGCGACCATTTGGATTCCGGCTCGGTGGCTTCGCCTTACCGCGAAACCGAAGCGATGCTGGACGGTTCGGACGCGATTGGCGATTGGCCGCTGCTGAACGCGATGGTCAACACGGCGGCGGGCGCTTCGTGGGTTTCGATTCACAACGGCGGAGGCGTGGGCATAGGCTATTCGCTGCACGCCGGAATGGTCGTCGTGGCCGACGGCACGGACGCGGCTTCGCGACGATTGAAGCGCGTGCTGACGACCGATCCGGGCATGGGCATCATTCGCCATGTGGATGCCGGCTACGACAAAGCCATCGAAGAAGCACGCCGGCACAACGTCAACGTTCCTGAACTAGGGAAAGCGCAATCTTCAGGGAACTAGACCGCTTACACCTGACAATCTGCCGACCCAAACAAACAGCCGCCGAAGCTGTCAGCTTCGGCGGCTGTTTGTTTGGAGTCGTTGTTTGGGTTGGTTAGCGAGCTTATCCGATGCGGCGTCCGCCGTCGCGCGGCGCAAGCGGCCCGCGCGCGGGGGCGCTGCTTCTGACGAACAGATCGTTGATCGGTTGCCAGTAACCTTGCGAAGCGAATGGCACGTATTCAAACCCGCGTCCGAACGGATCGTCGTTGCGCGTGGTGGTGTAATCAATGCCCAGCGCCGAATAAATCGTCGCCGCGATGTCTTCGTATTGCGCCGGACGATTGGCCGACCAGCCGGCTTCGACGATGGAAGCGCCGGTGTCGTTCGTTTTGCCTATGACTTTGCCGCCGACCACGCCGCTGCCCGCGAAACAGGCGAAGTGCTGGAAGTAATGGTCGCGCCCGTCCTGATTGGTCAATGGGCCTACGGTGCGCCCGAATTCGCCCATCCAAACCACCAGCGTTTCATCCAACAGCGTGCCGCCGTTGACGCCGGGACTCGCCGCCAGATCGGTCAGCAAACTGCTCAGCCCGTCGTCCAGTTCCGAGCATTGATTGTAAATGCCCGGCACTGTTTGGTTGGGCGTCGCCGCTTTGGCGTAAATGTCCTGGTGATGATCCCAGCCGCCGAACTGAATCTGGATGAAACGCGCGCCCTGATTCGCTTTGACCGCGTTGCGCGCCACAATGCACGAATTGCCGAAGCCGCTGCCGCCGTAACGCTGCTGTTCTTCGGTCGTGAATTTGAAGACGCCGTCCACAGTCGTGTCGTACATCATTGCTTTGCCGCGATCATAAAAACTGCCCATCGTCGTGGCGTCGTCGCCAATCAGCGAATTCGTGCGCAGGCGTGAATCAATGGCTTTCAATGCCTGATACCGCGCCTCGAATTTCGCCTGCCCGTCATTGGGCGCGGTGCCGTGGGCCAGACTGCCCAAGCCCGTCGGTGCGGCGGTCACGTCAAACGGTGAATACAAGCCATTGAAATAACCAGCGCCAACCACGTTCCCGCCCGTGTTGAGCGAAATGAAGCCGGGCAGTTTTTGGTTCGCCGTCCGTTTGGATTCAAATTCCGACGCCACCACGCTGCCCAGATTCGGCGCGATTTTGCCGAGCGCCGAACTTGGACTGCGCGCAATCTGCGCCCAGGTCTGTTGCAGCGGATGCACCAACGCCGGCGCGCGCATGCTGCGGACAATCGCGAATTTATTGAGTTGTTCGGCCAGCTTCGGCATCAGCCCTTGAGGAAACATGGTGCCGTTGTAACTGGTCGGATTGAAATCCGCCGGCGTCCACGCGCCGACTTTCAAATCGAACGTGTCGGCGTGGCTGGGCGCGCCGGTCAGCAAAATGAAAATGCAATTGCGCGCACGGTTGATCAGCGGCGGAGCGGCAGCATTGGCCGCCGCATCGGTTTTCAGCGCCGAAGTCAGAAACATTCCTGACAATCCCGCGCCCGTCAGTTTGAAAAATTCACGCCGTCCGAAAGCCGGGCCGGTCAACGGAGAAGTGATGCCGCGCGGCGCGTCCACTTCATTCAGTTCTCGATAGATTTTGTTCGCCATTGGTCACCTCCCCTTAGTAGTTGAAGATAAAGTCCATCTTGTTGAGCAGCGCCCACTGAATGCCTTCGGTCGCATCGCGTTTGGTTTGCGAGGAAAACAGCGGCAGCAGCGCATCCAGTTCTGTTTGCGCCGGATTGCGCGAGAGCGTGCTCAAGTACAACTGAGTGACGATTTGCTGATTCGTGAGGGTCGTGTCAGCCAACAAACGCGCCACCAGCGAACCGGCATTGGTCTGATGAATGCGATTCAAAACGAAGGTGTTGTTCATCAGATTGAGCGCCTGCTGAATTGACGGTTCCAGCGAACGCGGCTTCACGTCGCGGTCGCCGCGAATGAACGAATTCAGGAAGCCGGCAATGGCGTTGCCGCGCGGTTCGACGGTGTCCGGCAATTGCATCGCCCAATTCACTGTCCAGGTCGGTTGATTCAGCGTGTCGCGCAGTTGGTATCCGTCAATGATTTGACC
>CAZRXE010000672.1:0-6833 GCA_964603695.1 uncultured Heliomicrobium sp. | reverse complement strand
CCGATTGGTGGCGAAAAAAAAATCGCTCCTATTTTGTCTGGGAACACGGCAAAGCTCCCGAAATCACGATTGAAATCGTCTCCAACCAGAAAGGCAACGAGACCGGCACGAAACTGCGCGATTATGCCTCGATGGGCGTGGATTACTATGTTGTCTTCGATCCGGCGCGGCATCTCAGCGAAGAATCATTGCGAATTTTTGAATTGAACAGGCGACGCTACGTCAGGTTTCACGACCGGTATTTCTCTGACATCGGGCTTGGCCTGACTCTGTGGGAAGGCAGTTACAGAGACAGCCCGCCAACTACTTGGCTGCGCTGGACGGATGAAAACAATCTCCTAATTCCGACCGGCGCGGAAATGGCAATAAAAGCGCAAGCGGAGTCCGAACGCGCCACTCGTGAGGCTGAACGCGCCGCCCGCGAATCTGAACGCGCGACTCAGGAAGCTGAAAAAGCCGCGATGCTGGCTGCCAAACTGCGGGAAATGGGAATTGATCCTGACCAAATTTTGCGTTCGTAAGCCGACAAGAAAGAATTATGCCCCTGCACGATACGGAAGCCTTTGTGCTCCGCACCTTCACACTTAAAGAAGCCGATAAAGTCTGCGTTTTTTTCACGCGCGAATCGGGCAAGGTTCGCGGCGTGGCTTATGGCGCGCGGAAACTGCGCAGCCGGTTTGGCGCGAGTCTGGAACCGTTCACCGAAGTCTTGCTGACTTATTTTGAGAAAGAAAACCGCGATTTGGTCTCGGTCTCAGGCTGCGAAATCATTCGTTCACAGTTCGTCGCGGGGCTGAGCAGCGAACGGATGGGAATGATGGAGTATTGGGGCGAGCTGGTGGATTCGTTTATGCCCGACCACGAACCGAACGAGACGGTTTATCGCTTGATCGGAGCGGCGTTGGCGGCACTGAAAACCACCGACAACCACGAACTGATGACGCTGGCACGCTACTTTGAATTTTGGATGTTGAAACTCGGCGGCTTTTTCCCGGACTGGCGGCATTGCGGCGTCTGCGAAAAGGATTTGAGTGTTGAACCCGCCATTTACCTGACCAGCGAAGGCCAGCCGCAATGCGTCGCGTGTAGTCTGCAACGCGGCGACGAATTGCCGCACATTTTCTGGCGAAGCGTTCAAGAGATTCTGACGCAAGCTCCCGCAAAATTTTTATCGCTGCCGCGCGATGCCCGAATGATCGCGCATCTGGGCGGCATCGCCACTCGATTGATCGCGCGCGCGCTGGAAAGAGAGCCGCGATCTTATGAAGTTTTGAGCCGGTTGCGACCGGCGGAAGTAATCACCAGTGTTTAGTTTTCAACTTTGAGAAACTGAAAACTAAAAACTGAAAACCGAAAACTGCAAGGAGAAAACACACGACAATGAGTACGAAGTACGTTTACCTGTTTGCCGCCGGTCAAACCGAAGGCACAGGCAAAATGAAAGACCTGCTCGGCGGTAAAGGTTCCGGCCTCGCCGAAATGACCAACGCCGGCATGCCCGTCCCGCCGGGGTTCACCATCACGACCGAAGCGTGCAACGCTTACTACACCTCCGGCGAACAGTTCCCCGAAGGCATGTGGGAACAGGCGCTGGAAGCTCTGGCCAAAGTCGAAGCCGTCACCGGCAAAAAATTCGGCGGCGCGGACAATCCGTTGCTGGTTTCCGTCCGTTCGGGCGCGAAATTTTCGATGCCCGGAATGATGGACACCGTGTTGAACCTGGGCTTGAACGATGAAACCCGCGTAGCGCTGGCTCGGATGACCAATAATGAGCGCTTTTCGTGGGACGCCTATCGCCGCTTCATTCAGTTGTTCGGCAAAATCGTGCTCAACATTGATTCCGAAAAATTCGAGCACGTGTTTGATGGATACAAAAAACAACTGGGCGTGAAAGGCGACACCGAAGTGGACGCCGAGACGCTGGCCAAAGTCGTCGCCGATTACAAAGCCATCGTCAAAAAAGAAACCGGCAACGATTTCCCGACCGATCCGCTGGAACAGGTGAAATACGCCATCAAGGCTGTGTTCGCTTCGTGGAATGGCCGCCGCGCCAAAGACTATCGCCGCATCAACAAGATTGACGACAACCTGGGCACGGCTGTGAACGTGCAAACGATGGTCTTCGGCAACATGGGCGAAGATTCCGGCACGGGCGTGGCCTTCACCCGTGACGTTTCGACCGGCGAAAAAGTCCTTTACGGCGAATACCTGCAAAACGCGCAAGGCGAAGACGTGGTCGCCGGCATCCGCACGCCGAAGAAAATCGCGCAACTCCACGAAGAAATGCCGGAGATGTACAACCAGTTCGTCGAATTGGCCAACCGGTTGGAGCACCATTACAAAGACGTGCAGGATATGGAATTCACCATCGAGCGCGGCACGCTGTACATGCTGCAAACGCGCAACGCCAAGCGCACCGGCGCTGCCGCCGTTCGCGTTGCCGTTGAGATGGTCGAAGAAGGCGTGATTGATAAAGCCACTGCCATTCAGCGCGTCGAACCGGCACAGCTAGACCAGTTGCTGCACCCGATGATTGACCCGAAAGCCAGCCTGAACGTCATTGCCACAGGCCTGCCTGCTTCACCGGGTGCGGCTTCGGGCACGGCGGTTTTCGATCCCGACGAAGCTGAAGAAATGGCCAAAGACGGCAAGAAAGTGATCCTCGTTCGCACCGAAACCTCGCCTGAAGATTTCCACGGCATGGTTGCAGCGCAGGCGATTCTGACTTCGCGCGGCGGTATGACTTCGCACGCAGCAGTCGTGGCGCGCGGCATGGGCAAATGCTGCGTGGCGGGTTGCGATCAAGTGGTTGTTGATTACGCCAACCAACAGTTCACGGTTGGCGACATCACTGTCAAAAAAGGCGAGCCGCTGACGCTGGACGGTTCGACCGGTCGCGTTATTCTCGGCGAAGTCCCGCTGATCAAACCGGAAATCAGCGGCCATTTCAAAACGCTGATGGAGTGGGTCAACGAATACCGCAAGCTGGGCGTGCGCGCCAACGCCGACACTCCGCACGATTCCGAAGTCGCGCGCGGATTCGGCGCAGAAGGCATTGGCCTGTGCCGTACCGAGCACATGTTCTTCGAAGGCAACCGCATTGACAGCGTCCGCCAGATGATTCTGTCTTCGTCGGATTTCAAAAACCTCGAAGCGCAATTGGCCACGGCCCGCGCTGAAGCTGAAAAGTCCGGCTCGAAAGACGCCAAAAAGCGCGTCAAAGACCTGGAAAAGAAAATCGCCAAGCCGGAACAGTTGTACAAAGGCGCTCTGGCCGATCTGCTGGAACTGCAACGCGAAGATTTCGTAGGCATTTTCCGCGCAATGAACGGCTTCCCCGTGACGATCCGCACGCTGGATCCGCCGCTGCACGAATTCGTTCCGCACGACGACAAGACGCTGAAAGAACTGGCCTCGAAAATCAAGATGCCGTTCAAGGAAGCCAAAGCCAAAGTCACAGCCCTGCACGAATTCAACCCGATGCTGGGCCATCGCGGCTGCCGTTTGGGAATCATTTATCCCGAAATCACCGAGATGCAGGCGCGCGCCATCTTTGAAGCCGCCGTCAAAGTGAAAGCCGAAGGCGTCACCGTCAAGCCGGAAATCATGATTCCGCTGGTCGGCAACGTCATCGAATTGAAGCTGCAAGCCGATGTTGTTCGCCGCGTCGCCGGGGAAGTCTTCGCGGCAACGGGCGATTCGGTCGAATACCTGGTCGGCACGATGATTGAAGTTCCGCGCGCTGCGCTGACCGCCAATCAGATTGCCGAAGTGGCTGAATTCTTCAGCTTTGGCACGAACGACCTGACGCAAATGACGATGGGTCTGAGCCGCGACGATTCCGGCAAATTCCTGCCGGCTTACGTCGAGAAGAAGATTTACGGCGACGATCCGTTCCAGGTGCTGGATCAAACCGGCGTCGGCCAATTGGTGGACATCGGCATCCAGAAAGGCCGTTCGACCAAAGCCGATTTGAAAGTCGGCATTTGCGGCGAACACGGCGGCGATCCCGAATCCGTGATCTTCTGCCACAAAGTCGGCATGAACTACGTGAGCTGCTCGCCGTACCGCGTGCCCATCGCGCTGCTGGCCGCTGCCCACGCGGCCCTGGCCGATCAAGGCGCTGCCAAAACGACTACAGCCTAGTCAAATTACAACGGGCGAACGTAAAATGCGGATTGGGGAATGCAAGTTCTTCAATCCGCATTTTCAATTGGAGGTGAATCAATGGAAAACATGAATTTGGCAGGAGTAATGACGGCCGTAAAGCATCTGTCACAGGATGAAAAGTGGCAGTTACGCTTGATGCTGGATAAAGACCTGAATTTGCAAAATGGGCATAAGAGCATTGAGCAACTAATGAGAGAACAAGGGACTCGCCCTCTCAAGTTTGAAGAGATGTTTGGGCCGATTCCCAGCGAGGAAGCGGATGATGATGTAGACGAGTTCTTGAAAGAACTTTATCAATGGCGGAGCGAACAAACGGTTCGGGATATTGACTGATGCAAACACTGATTGTTGATACCGACGTCATTTCGTATCTCTTCAAATCCGAAGCTCCGCAATTAGGTTTCAAATGTTCGTTGCCGACACCATCAACTTCCGGGAGATCGTGATGAAAGAAGCTTTGCCGCTCGCCACGATTCAGAATGCCGTGATTGACTTCCTGCGCGGGCGTGACGACGTAGTCCTGTTCGGCGCGCAAGCCGTCAACGTTTACGTCAGCGAACCGCGCGCAACTCAGAATGTAGATGTGATGTCCACACGCGCCGCCGATTTGGCCGAAGAGCTGCGCGATCACCTGAGTCGGTTATTCCACATCGCCGTTCGAGTCCGCGAAATCAAAGACGGACTTGGCTATCGCATCTTTCAATTGCAAAAGACCGGCAACCGACATTTGGTGGATGCTCGCTCAATCATGGTGATTCCTGATGTGCAGCGCATTGATGATGTGAACGTGCTGGCACCAGCCGAATTGATTGCTGGCAAAGTGATCTCTTTTCATCAACGACGTGGCAAACCCAAATCTGGCACCGACTGGCGCGACTTGGCCTTATTACTATTGACCTTTCCCGAATTGAAATGCGACCCCGGCCCCGTCACCGATTGTTTGAACACCGCCAACGCAGATCAAACTGTTTTGGCAATTTGGCGCGAACTCGTTGCCCAGGAAATTTTGCCTCAAACCGACGAAGACGATTTTTGAACCAGCCACACGATGAGCCGAAAAATCTTTATCAGCTATTGCCATCGTCAAGGCGATTGGGTTTGGAACCGATTGGCACCGTGTTTGAAAGCGGGCGGCGCGGATGTGCGACTCGATGTCGAACGCTCCACCGCAGGCATCGGCGTCATCGGCCAAATGCCGCTTCGTTTTGGGGCGAAGGTGGAATCGAACGCATTCAAGCCGAGGCGGGCGGCTGGCCGCATCTGGTGCAATTGATTACCGAAACGATTATGGATTTGGTCAATCTGGGAGAGGTCGGTTAGGTCGCTCCCGAACTATTCTAACGCGCGCTGGACAAATCCGTCGTGCGCGGCCAAAACGTGTTGTGTGAATTGATGCGCCGCGAATCCACACTGCCGGGCGAATGGGAGTACCTGCTGAACTTCCTCAAGACGAAAACGCAATCGCCACCGCAGGATGAAAAGATCGCCGCATCGTTGCGACGGCGGTTGTAGATTGCGGAATCAGGCGACGAATGGCGTTTGCGCGTGCTGTTGATGGCTCGGTGGTTGAAATTGAGAGAGCAACTTCCGCAAGCTACAAACCTGGGGCTGGCGAGTTTGGCAGTTCTTCAGGTGACGATTATTCTTCGTTGAAAATACCGGCGCGGTGATTCGCGCTTTCAGTCCCGAATGACGGGCTACTTTAACAATCTCTGGAGAGAAAATGACAAAGTTCAAAACCAAACTGTTGATTATGCTGTTGATTGCCGCGGCAGCGGCTTTCGTGACCTTCCCCTTCGCCGCCAAGTTGGTATCGTCGGCGGCAACGACGCAACCTCAAACCGCCAAGATCGGTTACGCGCCGATTCCGGGTGGCGAATACAAAATTGATCCCGCGCACAGCACCGTGGGTTTTGCGATTCGGCATTATGAAATCAACTGGGTCGAAGGCCGCTTCAAGGATTTCGACGGCACGATTCATTTCAACGATGCGGACATCACCAAATCTTCGGTCGAGTTTGCGGCGAAAATCTCCGGCGTGGACACCGGTGTTGCCGCCCGCGACCAGCATTTGCAGAAGGATGATTTCTTCGATGCGGCCAAGTACCCGCTGATGACTTTCAAAAGCACGCGCGTCGAACGCAAAGCCAAGAGCGGCTACGTGCTGCATGGCGATTTGACGATCCACGGCGTAACCAAACCCGTGGCAGTTCCTTTCACCATCGCCGGTTCGATCAAAGATTCGCGCGGCAACACACGCTTCGGCATCGAAGGCCACACGAAAATCAACCGCCGCGATTTCGGTATGAATTACGGCGCGGCGCTGCCCGGCGGCGGCTTCGACATCGGCAGCGAAGTCACCATCAATCTTTACCTCGAAGCTTTGAAACCCGCGCCCAAGACTGCTGGGCAGTGATAGTTTGAAATTGCCTTGCAGACCATAACCGAACTGCCTGAAGCGCTTACCAGTTGGATGTATGGATTGACCACGGATCCATAAAGGCACAGAGAAAATTGAGAAGCCTCTGTGGCTCCGTGTCTCAGTTGCTAATCTCATAGACCGAAGTGAAATTTGATCTAAATAGCTGCCGCCGGAAGCCCAAACTACCTAACCAATGGCGGCGAGAACAGAGGGCGAAAACTTCTCTGAAGTTTGGCTTTGA
>CAZRXE010000671.1:0-4280 GCA_964603695.1 uncultured Heliomicrobium sp. | reverse complement strand
AATTCCCCGAAAACGTTCGGCCAAACGATTGCCCAGGTAACGTTCGTAACCGGCGAAACTTTCATCGCCACCGTCGCCGTTGAGCGCCACAGTTACGTGTTCGCGCGTCAACTGCGAAACATAAAACGTCGGAATGGCCGATGAATCCGCGTAAGGTTCGCCGTAATGCCGCACCAATTTGGGAATGACTTCCAGCGCATTCGGTTCGACGACAAATTCGTGATGCTCGGTTCCCCATTTGTCTGCGATGCGACGCGCGTGTTCGAGTTCGTTGTATTCGGCCTCTTTGAAACCTATGGAGAAAGTCTTGACCGGCTGAGTGGACTGCTGCGCCATCAGTCCGACGACGATGCTGGAATCAATCCCGCCGGACAAAAACGCGCCGAGCGGCACATCCGCAATCATTCGCAGCCGCACGGCTTCACTCAATTTTTCGCGCAAAGCTTCTTCAATCTCACACTCCTCAATTTCCAGCTTCGGTTCGTAATCGAGCGACCAATAACGCTCGACGCGCTGTCGCCAACCTCCGGGTTTGATTTCGAGCGTCAGGTAATGCGCGGGCGGCAGCTTGAAAATTCCGCGAAAGGCTGTGTGCGGCGGTGGCACGTAACCATAACTGAGATAAGCGTCAATCGCCGGCGGATAGACTTCGCGCGTGACGGCGTCGTGCGCCAACAAGCCCTGCAACTCCGAAGCGAAGACGAATTGCCCCGCGAAGTTTCCGTAAAAGAGTGGTTTTTTGCCTACGCGGTCGCGTGCCAGAAACAGCCGCCGCCGCCATTGATCCCACAAAGCAAAGGCAAACATCCCGCGCAGCTTCGACAGACAGTTCACGTCCCATTGTTCGTAGGCGCGCAGGATGACTTCTGTGTCTGTGCGCGTGCGGAAGCGATGCCCCAGACATTCCAACTCCGCGCGCAGACTTTGGAAGTTATAGATTTCACCGTTGAAGCTGATTTGAAGACTGCCGTCTTCGTTCGCCATCGGCTGCCGTCCAGCTTCGGATAAATCAATGATGGACAACCGACGATGGCCGAGCGCGCAAACGCCGTCCGTCCAAGCGCCCCAGGCGTCCGGGCCGCGATGCGCCAGCGCGTCAATCAACGGGCGCACGCGCGCTTCGTTGACGCCACCTCTTTCCGTCACAATGCCTGCGATTCCACACATAATCAGTTTATTTTCGGGAGCGTATGCGAGGGCGCGTGCGCTCCCAGAGGTTTCACGATTTCATGCCGTTGGTTTACGGCCGGTTGCGCACCAGCCGAAGTTCGGTCGAACAACGATGTCTTCCAGTCCTGCCCGCGTCAGCCAGCCGCGCACTTCTTCGCGCGTGTAGCGGTTTTCAATCGGCGCGGAAAAGCGGTCGAATTGGTCGTTGACGCAAACACGGAACGGATACTGCGCGTATTGCTTCATCGGCAGTTTTTCGGCCACGCCGTGCAAGCCCGCCGCGCTGAGCAATTGATACGGCCAAACGAATCCGGCAAAGGCCGCCGCTGCTGCCGGGTAAGACAGCCAATGCAACAGCCTGTGCGGAATGCGCGTCGTCAACTGTCGCGTCGCCGCCGCCGCTTCCAGCAAAGCGCGTTTGATTGGTTGGCCTTCCGGTTTCCAATACAAATAAATGTGCGCTTGTCCGCCGGGCTTCAGGTAGCGCAGCAAATTCCGAAACGCGCCTTCGGGATCGGGCAGGTGATGCAGCACGCCGATGGAATAAACGAAGTCGAAGCTTTGCGGCACGAACGGCAGTTCGTACAAATCCGCTTGCACGACTTGCAGATTCGCGTGATCGGCGTTGTTGCGGTGCGCCACTTCGACCGCCACGCCTAAATCCACCGCCCAGACTTCCTGTGCGAAACGCGCGACATGAAAAGCGTGGCGTCCAGTGCCGCAACCTCCATCCAGCACGCGCTTGCCGCGAAAGGTTTCAGGCGTGTGCGGCGCGAAGTATTCCCAGAAGTTCCGCTCCCATTCGGCGCGCATTTCCGGGAAGTGCGTCCATTCGTAACCGAAGCTCAACGCCGTCGCCACGCGCTGTTTGTCCACCCCCTTGTTCTCACCGCGTTCCGCTTCGCCGGCCAATGCCTGCCGCATCGCTGCCGGCAGCAGGCGCGGAATGCCGTCAGTGACGGGGTAACGTTCGGCGCAAGGCAGACAGAGCAGCCTGTCCACGGCTTCAACGCGCAAGGTTCCCTGACACTTCGGACAGCACAGGGCTTCGCAAAGGGAGGCGAGCCAATTGCCGCTTGTTTGTTTCCGTGATGTCATGCTTGATATTCCAATTCCTTTCGCTTTCGCGCTCGCCTTTCGGCGATCCAGCCCGGAGTAAGCGAGCCAACGTTTTTGCCTGCGCAATCACTTCCAACAAATTCACGTGGGACAGTTGGTCGGTGAATTGCCGTTCGATCTCGTCATCACGAATCAGCAGGTGAGGTCTGCGGCTGAACTCTGCCGGCGGCGCATCGGTCGTCAGGATCAACGCGGCATCGGTCAACATCAGTTGGCGCTCGGCAGAGTTGCAATCCATCACATAACCGATGCCTTTACTTCTGACCGCCAACTCAGGCAAAACCCGATCAAAGGCGCGTTCCACTTCTCTTAACGCAATGGACGGAAACGGAAACCGCACCCGTACAAAAGAGGAACAGCAATAAGCCAGAGCCAGCGGCAGCAACAGTTCGCCGCTATGCACTTCTCGCCGCTCCACGCTCTTCAACCAGAGCAGTGCGTATGGCCCGTCAATTTCAATCATCCTTGCCTTTCAGGCTTGCGCGCGCAGCACCAGTTGGTTTTCCAACACCAGCGCATCGAAGCTCGCGTTTTGAAAAGTTTTGATGGCGTCCGCAGGGCGACAGACAATCGGTTCCTGAATGTTGAACGAAGTGTTGAGCAGCACCGGAACGCCCGTCAGCCGCTCGAACTCTTTTATCAATTGCCAGTAACGAGGATTCGTTTTTCGACTGACGGTTTGCGGACGCGCGGTGTTGTCAATATGCACAACGGCGGGGATGCGCGAACGTTGGTCTTCGGCAACGGCAATCACCGTCACCATAAATGGGTCTTTGTGAGGTTTGCCAAAAATCGTCGGGCTTGCTTCTTCGAGCATGGACGGCGCGAGCGGGCGGAACCATTCGCGCAGTTTGACTTTGTGGTTGAGCAGTTCGCGCATATCGGCGCGGCGCGGGTCGGCAATGAAGCTGCGATTGCCCAGCGCGCGCGGCCCGAATTCCATGCGACCTTGAAACCAACCAATGATTGCTCCGTCGGCCAACAACTGCGCCACGCGCGGCAACAATTGCTCGTCCGGCAAAGTTTCGTAGCGCAAGCCGGCTTCGTTGAGCGCCGCACGGCATTCTTCGTTGGTGAAACCCGGCCCCCAGTAAGCGTGTTCCATTTGAAACTTACGCGGTTGTTTCAAAGCGCCGTGCCAAGTCAGGTAAGCCGCGCCCAACGAACAGCCCGCGTCGCCCGCTGCCGGTTGAATGAAGACGCGCTTGAACGGCGATTCGTTGATGATGCGTCCGTTCATCACCGAATTGAACGCCACGCCGCCCGCCAGACAAAGGTTCTCTTCGCCCGTTTGTTTGTGCAGACCTTCGAGCATATACAGCACGGTTTCTTCAACCACGCGCTGGGCGCTGGCGGCGACGTTTTGATGACGCTGATTGATCGGTTCGTCGGGTTTGCGCGCGGGTCCCAGCGAAGAAAGGATTTCATCGCTGAACTGATACCACTTGGCCAGATGGTGATCGAGCACGCGGATGTTCAGATGAAAATCGTGATTGCCGTTGGCCGTCAGCACGCGCTTGGAAAAGAAGTCGTAAAACTCAGGCTCGCCGTAAGCCGCCAAGCCCATCACTTTCCATTCGTCGCCGCCGAACATATCGAAGCCCAGATAGTTGGTGACGGCGGAATAAAACTGTCCCAGCGAATGCGGCAGTTTGATGCGTTTGAGCGGACGTACCTGCGTTCCCTGCCCGTGCGTGAACATCGTCGTGGTTTCTTCGCCCGTGCCGTCCAGCGTCAGAATCGCCGCCGACTCGAAAGGCGAAACCAGAAAGGCGCTGGCCGCGTGGCACAGGTGATGTTCCAAATAACGGAAGCGAAAATTGCTGGGTCCGAAATGTTCGCGGATGCGTTGCGGCAGTTTGAACATGCCCAGATAACTTTCGCTGACCTGCGTCACGCCGCGACTGGCGCGCGCGCGAAACATGTCTTTCGAGATGGCCAGCGCCTTGAGCGCCTGCATCGCTTTGTGCCGCAAAATCCAGGGCTGCCAG